>JANLID010000267.1 GCA_024654105.1 Gallionella sp.
GGTGGATATCTTGGGCGGGGAGCGCGTCCGGCGCTTGCTGTTGACCCGCGCCGATGCATGGGCATTCTGGCGGCGTGCCAAACCGCTTGCGGAATACGCGATAGTGTAAAATAGCCGCAACGAAAACCCAAGGAATGAGCATGCCTTTCTGGAATACTGCAATGCAGATTTTCTGGCGCGAGGAATCGTTGCCGGTGCTGGTGATGGCGCTGGGTGTCGCGTTCCTGCTGTTCCATTTCCTGAAGGAAGAGCGCAAAAGTGTCCTGAACACACTGACATTCTTCTTTGCCTGCATGGTGCTGCAATTCATCAGCGGCTTGATCTACGCGCTGCAATTTATCTCCGCCGCCGCGATATTCCACGAAGCCGGATTGATCGGAGCCGGCATTGCGGTGATTCGCCTGTGGGGACTGCTGGTGTTCCGCATCATCTTGCCGCGGATGCGCGTCACGCCGCCGCGCATTGCCGAAGATATTTTTGTCATCATCGGCTATATCGCATGGGGACTGGTGCGGCTGCGCTACGCCGGGCTGGATCTGGGCAGCATCGTCGCGACCTCGGCGATGATTACCGCCGTGGTGGCGTTCGCGATGCAGGATACGCTGGGCAACATCCTCGGCGGCCTGGCCCTGCAACTGGACAATTCCATCGAAATCGGCGACTGGATCAAGGTGGATGATATTTCCGGACGCGTGGTGGATATCCGCTGGCGCTCCACGCTGGTCGAGACGCGCAACTGGGAAACAGTGGTGTTTCCCAATAGCCAGTTGATGAAAAACAAATTTCTGGTGCTGGGGCGGCGTACCGACCAGCCGGTGCAACTGCGGCGCTGGGTATGGTTCAATGTGGGGCTGAATGTGTCGCCCACCAAGGTGATCGCCGTGGTCGAAGAGGCTATCCGGCAGACTGACATTGCCAATGTAGCGAAGAACCCTTTGCCAAATTGCGTATTGATGGATATGGACAACAAGGGTTATGCGCGTTATGCGATGCGTTATTGGCTGACTGATTTGACGCCGGATGATCCGACAGACGCAGCCATACGCTGGCACATCATGACGGCACTGCAGCGCGCGGGTATCAAGCTGGCGATGGAGGAGAGGAGCATCCACCTCACCAAGGAGAACGAAAAGCACGAAGAGATGGTGCATCAGCGCGAAGTCCTGCTGCGCATGAAGACCTTGCGGCGTGTCGATCTGTTTGCGCAGATGACGGATGACGAGTTGCGCAAGCTGGCCGAACGCCTCAAGTATGCGCCATTCGCCAAGGGCAATATCATCTCCAGGCGGGGTGCGATTGCGCACTGGCTGTATATCATCATCAACGGTGAGGCCGAGGTTTATGTTGAGGCCGCGAATGGCGAAAGACGTGTTCTGAATGTGTTGTCCAAGGGAAGTTTCTTCGGCGAGATGGGGATGATGACCGGTGCACCGCGTTCCGCAACAGTGCTGGCAAGGACAGATGTGGAGTGCTATCGCCTCGACAAGGAGGCTTTTGAAGAAATCCTGCTGGCGCGTCCCGGCATCGCCGAGGGAGTGTCGCACGTATTGGTGGCGCGCCGCATGCAACTGGACAGCGCGCTGCAAAATCTGGACGAGGAAGCCAAGCATAAAGAAATCAGCCATCAGCATAACGAAGTACTGGCGACCATCAAACGATTCTTCGGTTTGTAGTATCATCGCCGGGATTGAAAATTGCCTTTCTCGTTTGCCTCCTCGCCCGCTTGCGGGAGAGGATTGAGGTGAGGGGCTTGCAGGACATGAATTTTGAATTTTTGAGGCGCCCATGAAAGTATCATTTCTGGATTTTGAAAGTCCCATCGCCGAGATGGAAGACAAGATCGAGCAACTGCGCTATGTGCAGGATGATTCGGCGCTTGATATCATGGACGAGATTTCGCGTCTGTCAAAAAAGAGTGCGGTGTTGACCAAGGATATTTATGCCAAGCTTACGCCCTGGCAAATTTCGCAAGTATCCCGCCATCCGCAGCGTCCCTACACGCTGGATTACATCGAGCATTTATTTACCGACTTCGAGGAATTGCACGGCGACCGTGTATTCGCCGACGATAAAGCCATCGTGGGCGGACTGGCGCGTTTTAACGGCCAGAGCGTGATGGTGATCGGCCACCAGAAGGGGCGCGACACCAAGGAAAAGATTATTCGCAATTTCGGCATGCCGCGCCCCGAAGGCTACCGCAAGGCATTGCGCCTGATGCGCCTGGCGGAAAAGTTCGGTATTCCGATCATGACTTTCATCGACACGCCCGGCGCCTATCCCGGTGTGGGCGCGGAAGAACGCGGCCAGTCCGAGGCGATTGGCCGCAACCTGTATGAAATGACCGAACTGCGCGTGCCGATCATCTGCACCGTGATCGGCGAAGGCGGCTCCGGCGGGGCGCTGGCAATCGCGGTGGGCGATGCGCTGTTGATGCTGCAATACAGCACTTATTCGGTGATCTCGCCGGAAGGCTGCGCTTCGATCCTGTGGAAAAGCGCGGAAAAGGCGCCGGATGCCGCAGAAACCCTGGGTATTACCGCGACGCGCCTGAAAACACTGGGGCTGATCGATAAGACCATTGCCGAGCCGCTCGGTGGCGCACATCGCGATTACGCGGCAACCATGCAAAACGTGAAGAAGGCATTGCAGGACGCGCTGAAAACGGCGCAGAACAAACCGGTTGCCAACCTGTTGCAGGATCGCTTCAGCCGCCTGATGAGCTATGGTAAATTCAAGGAAGTTACACTGTAGGGGCACGGCGCGCCGCGCCCCTACGTTCGCCGACCGAATTGCCGCGCTGATCGCGCCGCTGGTTCCCGCATACAGCTCCATTCTGATCGGCTTGAGCGGCGGGGTAGATTCCGTGGTATTGCTGCATCTGTTGCGCCAACTCGCGCCGCGTTTTTCGTGGAAGCTCTCCTCGTTGCACGTCCATCACGGCATCAGCCCCAACGCCGACGCGTGGGCAGATTTTTGCGCTGTACTTTGCAAAAGT
>JANLID010000278.1 GCA_024654105.1 Gallionella sp.
GCCGGTTTGCTGTTCCGCCCCGGCGCCTTCGATCAGGCGGTAGTCGCTGCCGCTGTCCATGCGCACCTACTTCGACTTCGGACGCTGCGCGAACTCGCCCGTCGCCGCTTCGCGGCTTGCGCCGGCCTCTTGCATGCGCTGCAGGTAGTGCTTCCACATCGAGTCCTGGTTCACGCCCAGGTTATACAGGTAATCCCAGGAATAAAGACCGCTGTCGTGCCCGTCTGAAAACGTCAATTGCACCGCGTACGAGCCTACCGGCTCGATATGGGTGATCTCTGCATTCTTCTTCCCGACCTGCAGCACTTCCTGCCCCGGCCCGTGGCCGCGCACCTCCGCCGAGGGCGAATAAACGCGCAGAAACTCGAACGGCAGCGTAAAATTCTTGCCGTCGGCGAAGGCGATTTCGAGCACGCGCGACTTCTGGTGCAGCTTGATTTCGGTCGGGGAAGGGGTGGTTTTGTCTAGCCCTGCCATGAGATCTCCTTTGTTTGCAGTACCCTATGGTAACGGTATTCGCGAGCGATGGTTAACAGGCTGTTGAAAAACGCTTCCCTGACACGAAAGTGCGCATGATCATGACGCTCTCTCAGAGGGGAGCGTTTTTCAATAGCCCTGACTTGGGGGATTTAAAAGGGGGCGTCGCCCCCTTTTTCAACACCCTGTTAAGGCTTGATATACATCAAAATGCGATATCGCCTTCTCCGCCAATATGGCGGCTGGCAAAATTCAGGCTTGCCTGGCTTGATGGGGTCAGGAAAAGCCGCGATACTGGCCGGTGTGGCTCCAATTTTATATTGTTTAAGGAAGCGCGATGAATTCGTGGATGATTAACGGTGTTTTTGCCGTATTTGTTCTTCTGGCGTCTACAGCCGTGTTTTTCTTCGTGGTGACGCGGGGGGCGCTGGTCTTGCGCGGATTGTCGCCCGGTTCGCAAAGCGAAAAATCGCATGTGTATCCGATCTACTCGAACATGCGGCTGATCAAGCTGGTCGATTTTCAGCCCATTATCTCGGCCATATTGCTGTTTCAGTATCAACACCTGGTGTCGAAGATCGTTTCCGAGTTGAAGCACATGGATCTGAGAAACAGGAAAGTGCTGATTACCTCGTGCGCGTTCGGCAATGTGATTCCGCGCGTCGTAAAAGCCGCGCTCGAGTCGGGCGCCGAGCGCGTCCTCATCGCGGACATCATTCAGAACGAACTTACGCATGCGAGGAGCAAGTTGCGCGAGTACGGCGGAAAAGTCGAATATGTCGAGGACAATGCCACGTCGATGAAGCTCAAAGGCGATGGCGTCGCTGCCAACGTCATATTTTTTCTGCTGCACGAGTTGCCGCACCACTTGAAAGGACAAACCCTGGACGAGGCGGGACGCATGCTCGCCCCGGGCGGCAAGCTGTTTCTCGCGGAGTTTCACCGGCCGCAATTATGGGTGCTGCGCGCGCTGAGCTGGATTTACTTCAAGGTGTTCGAGCCGCTGGGTCTGGCGCTCTGGGATACGCACGACCCGCTCAACTATCTGGAAAGCGCGGGAGGATGGACCTGCGAGCGCACCACCTATTTTTTCGGAAACTTTCAGATCATCACCGCAACCAAGCAATAGCATTCGTTCCAGCTGCCAGGCGGGGTACGCAAAACAAGGCTCCATGCGGAGCCTGTCAGATGCGCAGCCATCCGCGCTGAGACGCCTGGTGCGCCAGAATACCGAACAGCACCGCCGCGCCGACGTTCCAGATCGCAAAGGCCGCCGTCGCCAGCACCACGAAGCGATCGGCTTTTTCCGCGCCGCTGTCGCGGCTGCCCAATGCGAGCTGCAGGCCGGCCATGAACAGGATCACACCCAGTACGTTCGGCGGAAACATCCTGAACAGCGTGACTATCGACGCCGACAGGAACAGCCCCGCGCCAAGCAGAAGGCTGCCCAGAATGATCGACGATCCGCCCGTGCGCGCCCCGAACTGGACATGTCCCGCCATGCCGCCCGCCCCATGGCACATCGGTATGCCCCCGATCAGGCTGGATCCCAGGTTCATGAAGCCGGTGGAAAAGGCAACCGAGCGCTCGGTGACGGGCCGATCGGGAAACAGGCGGTTGTTTTCCTCCGTGATCGCGATAAAGGCATTGCCGAAAGTCAATGGAAGCTGCGGCAGTGTCAGCAGTATGAATCCCAGCCAGAGATCGTTC
>JANLID010000300.1 GCA_024654105.1 Gallionella sp.
GTTGCCCGCGTATTCCAGTAGCAGGAATTCGTTCTCGCCCTCGCCGAGGTCGAGGTTCATCAAGCCCCGATAGCGCGCGATGCCATGCTGCTCGTGCACCACCGGGTCGCCCGGCTTGAGCTCGGACAGGTCGCGCAACATACTCTCGACGTTGCTCTTCTTCGCGGCGCGGGAAGCGCGCGTTCGCGCTTGCTGCGCGTAGAGTTCGCTCTCGGTGACGATGGCAAGATTTTCTTTCGTCAGAATGAAACCGTTGCCGAGAGTCGCGACAGAGAGCATGAATTTTTCTTTGGCCGCAAGAAATCCGGCGTAGTTTTCACACAGTGCGGGATTAAGTCCGTAGCCTTGCAGGTACTCCGCCATGATCTCGCGCCGCCCGAGACTGTCGGCGAGCAGCAGCACGCGGCCCCGGTAGTCCTGCAGGAAATCCTGGAAGGCTTGCGTGGGAATGTCGGCGCGGCGGTTTACCGCGATGGCGGGAATGGCGGCGGTGGGGCAAACAGTCAGATTTGCGCCCTCGCTTGCGTTGGCGGCAATATCCAACCGCGCAAACTCTTTCAGCCGAATGAAGAACTGTTCTCCATCCAGGAACAATTCCTTCGGTTCCAGCAGCGGGCGTTGCGGATCGCCGCGCAACAGGTTGTAGCGCGATGCGGCATCCTGCGTAAATTGCCGGATCGCAGTATCGATATCGTGATGCAGACACAGCGTGGCATTCGCGGGCAGGTAGTCGAGCAGGGTTGCGGTCTGTTCGAAGAACAGCGGCAGGTAATATTCGATTCCGTTCGGGGCGATGCCTTTGCTCACGTCCTTGTAGATGCGCGATTTGGACGGGTCGCCCTCGAAGCGTTCGCGGAAACGCTGGCGGAAATTCGCCTGGCCTTTTTCGTCGAGCGGAAATTCGCGCGCGGGCAGCAGGCGAATCTCCGGAACCGGGTACAGGGTGCGCTGCGTGTCCACATCAAAAGTGGCGACAGTCTCGATCTCGTCATCGAACAGATCAATGCGATAGGGCAACGCGCTGCCCATCGGGAACAGATCGATCAACCCGCCGCGCACACAGTATTCGCCGGGTGTGAGCACCTGTTGTACGTGGGTATAGCCTGCCAGCGTCATTTGTTCGCGCAGTCCGTTCAAATCGAGCTTGTCTCCGCGCTTCAAAAAAAAGGTGTAGGCGGCGAGATAGCTCACCGGCGGCAGCGGATACAGCGCGGTGGTGATTGGCACCACGACCACATCGCAGGCGTGCGTGCGAATCTGGTGCAGGGTGGCCAAACGCTCCGAGATCAAATCCTGATGCGGCGAGAAATGGTCATAGGGCAGCGTCTCCCAGTCCGGCAGCAGGTGCACGCGCAGATCGGGTGCGAAAAACGGAATTTCTTCCAGCAGCCGCTGCGCCTCCAGCGCATTCGCGGCGATCACTGCCAGCGGCGAATGCTGCGCGGCATATTGCGCCAGCGCCAAAGCATCGGACGAGCCGATCAACTGCGAGTAGTGCGGGCGGGGATGGCGGGACTGGAGCAGCATGGCAAGGTAGTCTATGGAAAGGCGCGCATTATAGTGGAGCCTTCTTCTTCTTTTGACATGCCAAACATGTACATGTAGTATTTGCCATGTACATGGAAGGGGGTGTCATGAAGAAATTGACCTTGACGACTTTGCGCCAGCAGATATTCCAGATCGCGGACGAGGTGCTGGTAACGGGCGAGCCGGTGAGTATCGAACGTAACGGCAAGATACTGCTGCTGAGTCCGGCTGCCCGGGCCAAACCAACCAAACACCTGAAGCTGAAACGCCGGAAACTCATCAGCGGCGACGCCGGGTCTTTGTCTATGGAGAAGGTCGGAGAATGGCGCGAAGTGGAAAATCTGGCATAGTCCACTTCGACACGCACATCGTGTGCTGGTTGTATGAGGGCCGCACCGAACTGCTCACGCCTGCGGCGATGCGGGCGATTGAAACCGGCCTGTTGCAAGTCTCGCCCGTAGTGCAACTGGAGCTGGCTTATCTGCATGAAATCGGGCGCATCAATCGAAGCGGCAACTTTGTGCTGGAGGCGCTGGCCAAGGACATCGGTTTGAGCGTGGCGGATGTGTCTTTCGCACAAATGGTGAAGGTGGCAGAAACGCTGTCCTGGACGCGTGACCCGTTCGACCGCATGATCGTGGCGCACGCCGGAATTGCCGATGCGTTGCTGGTGAGCAAAGATGTCTTGATCCGTAAACACTGCACGAGTGTGGTCTGGTAAACATGTCCAATTATTACGCCCTCGTTCCCGCCGCCGGTTTTGGCGCACGCATGGGACATGAGTTGCCCAAGCAATATCTGCCGCTGGCCGGGCAGCCGCTGATTTTTCACGCGTTGAATACGCTATGCGCCAGCCCGGAGATCGATACGGTGTTCGTAGTGCTGGCTCCCGGCGACACGCTGTTCCACACCTGCGACTGGTCGCGCTTCGGCGACAAGCTGCAAGCGCTGTATTGCGGCGGGACGACGCGCGCGGAAAGCGTGCTGAACGGGCTGCTGGCTTCGGAGCTGGAACCAGACGACTGGGTGCTGGTGCATGACGCGGCGCGCCCCTGTTTGACGCGAGCGCACCTCGCCAAGCTGATTAGCGAATTGCGCGACGATGAGGTGGGTGGCATCCTCGCCGTGCCGGTGGCGGATACGCTGAAGCGCGCCGACGATAGGCAGCGCATCGCCCGCACCGAAGAGCGCGCGGGATTGTGGCAGGCGCAGACGCCGCAGATGTTCCGCGCCGGGCTGCTGGCGCAGGCGTTGCAGCAGTGCAAGACGGTGACGGACGAGGCGTCGGCAGTCGAGGCATTGGGCTTGCATCCGAAACTGGTATTGAGCGAATCGAGCAATTTCAAGGTGACCTATCCGCAGGACTTGCTGCTGGCGGAGTTGCTGCTTAAAGAAAAAATGTAAGCCGGGCTATGCCCGACATGGTGGGCGTAGCCCACCCTACGAAATACGCGGGGGAAGTGCAATGCGAATCGGACAGGGATTTGATGTTCATCAACTGGTAGCGGGGCGCAAGCTGATTATCGGCGGCGTGGGAATTCCATACAGCAAGGGGCTGCTCGGTCATTCCGATGCCGACGTGCTGCTGCACGCGATCAGCGATGCGCTGCTCGGCGCGGCGGCGCTGGGCGACATCGGCAGGCATTTCGCCGACACCGACGCGAAGTTCAAGGATATCGACAGCCGCATCCTGCTGCGCGAAGCGCTGCATCTGGTGCGCGAACAGGGCTATCGCGTCGGCAACGTGGATGCGACGATCATCGCGCAGGCGCCGAAAATGGCGCCGCATATCTTTCAGATGGTTGAGAACATTGCGTCCGACCTGCGCGTGGAGCGTAGCGCGGTCAACGTCAAGGCGACCACCACCGAACAACTGGGGTTCAGCGGGCGCGGCGAGGGGGTCGCGGCGCAGGCCGTAGTGTTACTGCTGGCAGATTGATGATGATAATAATTGTTTGCAGGGCGGGCTTTGTCCGCCGGATAAAGATGCCGGGCGGAGCCCGGCCTACCTGTTGATGCGTGTATTAGCTTTGGAAACTTCCACCGAATACTGCTCGGTCGCGCTATGGCAGGACGGCACGATTGTGGAACGCAGCGAGCTGGTTGGGCAGAAGCATTCCGAGCTGCTGATCGCGATGCTGGACGGTGTGCTTCGGGATGCAGGATTCAGGATTCAGGATATGGACGGCATCGCGTTCGGCATGGGGCCGGGGTCGTTCACCGGGGTGCGCATCGCCTGCGGCGCGGCGCAGGGCTTGGCGTTCGGCGCGAGTCTGCCGGTGGCTGGCGTGTGCACGTTGCAAGCACTGGCGGAGGCTTCCGGCAAACCGCGCGTGATTGCGGCGCTGGATGCGCGCATGGGCGAGTTGTATCTTGCCGCGTATGAGAAACATGATGAATGGAAGTGTGTGATCGAACCCTGCCTGTGCAAGCCGGACAGCGCACCTGCAATCGTTGGTGACGGCTGGTTTGGTTGCGGCAGCGGTTTCGCCATGCATGGTGCGGCGTTAAGTGGACGCTATGTTGAACAGTTACACGGCATGGATGGCGTTGCCGTCCCGCGGGCCGCCGCAATTGCCGCGCTTGGCGCGGCGCAATTTGCGCAGGGTTGCGGCAAGGATGCGGCGGAGGCGTTGCCGCTGTATTTGCGCGACAAGGTGGCGCTGAAGACCTCTGAACGTGAAGGACGTTGATGCGCGCGATGACGCGGGCCGATGTGGATGCGGTGCTCGCCATCGAGCAGGCGGTGCAACGCTTTCCGTGGACGCGCGGCAATTTTACCGATGCGCTGGACAGCGGCTATCTGTGCCGCGTGGATGAAGCGGAAAACGGCGGGATTCGCGGTTACGCGATATTGATGCCGGCGGCGGACGATGCAGAGCTGCTCAACATCGGCGTGTCACGGGCCGAGCAGCGCAAGGGATTGGGGCGCGCCATGCTGGCGGAGATGTTGACTGCGGTGCGTGCAAGAAACATGCGGCGCGTGTTTCTCGAAGTGCGCCCGTCCAATGCCGCCGCGATTGCCTTGTATCGCAGTGCGGGTTTTGGCGAAATCAGCGTGCGGCATGGCTATTATCAAAACGCGAGCGGTAGCGAGGATGCGCTGGTGATGGCGCACGAGGTGTGCAAAATGACGGGTGAATCGAATGGATAGAAATGAGGCGGTGCTGCGCGAGCTGAACCTGTACCCGCAATGGGTGCGGCGCGATGTGCCTGGGCAGTCCGAAGCGATAAACAATGTAGGGGCGATTCACGAATCGCCCGCGCAAACCGGCGCGATGAACACCGATAGGGCAATTGATGAAACAACTAGCCATTCCACTAGGCTGTCAAAAAACGACAACCAAGCGGCTGGTTATCATGAATTGCCCCTACACTGGCCCGAGCTCAAGCAACAGGTGCGCGACTGCACCGCCTGCAAGCTGCGCGCCGGTTGCACGCAGACGGTGTTTGGCGTGGGCGACGAGCAGGCCGAGTGGCTGTTCGTCGGCGAAGGGCCGGGGGCGGATGAAGATGCGCAGGGCGAGCCGTTCGTCGGGCAGGCGGGCAAGCTGCTCGACAACATGCTGCTGGCGATCAAGCTCAGGCGCGGGAGAAATGTGTACATCGCCAATATCGTCAAATGCCGTCCGCCCAACAATCGTGCGCCTGCGGCGGATGAGATCGCGACCTGCCTGCCCTATCTGCAACGCCAGATTGCATTGATCAAACCCAAACTCATCGTCGCGCTGGGCAAGACTGCCGCCACCGCGTTGCTGGGGCGTGATGCGACACTCGCCTCATTGCGCGGCACCTTGCACGATTTCAATGGCATTCCGCTGGTCGTCACCTACCACCCGGCTTACCTGCTGCGCAGCCCGATGGAGAAGGCCAAGGCATGGCAGGATTTGTGTTTTGCGGTGCAGACGGTGCACCAGAAATAGCATTCTGTTTATGACTGGTACATGCTACAGTACCCGCGCATAGGTCATATCAGCGAGGACAAATGGCATGGTAACGGCAGACAGAATCAGCAGCCAGGAATTGATGCGGGCATTCTTTGCGCCTGCAGAGACGCTGATGAATCGCCTGAATATCGCCAGGAAGTTTGCGCTACTGGGGCTGATGTTGCTGGTTGCGATCGGGGTGGTCGTGTACAGCCTGTTTGCCAGTCTCGGCGCGGCGATCAACTTTTCGCAGCAACAACTGAAAGGCCTCGAACTGATCAGGCCGTTTCCCCATGCCATACAGGTACTCCAGGAGCACCGCGGGCTTTCCGCCGGGCTGCTCGGCGGCGACGAGACCGTGCGGGATATTCGCGCCAGTACGGAAAAGGAAGTGGTCGAGGCGTTGGACGGTGTGCTGGGGACACAACTTTCCGGCATGGCGTCGAGTGAAAGCCGGCAGTACATCAAAACAGAATGGGAGCGCCTGCGCAGCGAAGGGCTCAATTGGACGGTAGACGAGAATTTTGCCGCGCATACCCGCCTGATCGAACGGATATGGACGCTCGAGGTGGACGTGTCCGATGAATACAGTCTGATTCTGGACCCTGAATTCAATACCTACTATTTGATCGATACCATCGTAAATAAACTGCCGTTCGCGATCGAACGTCTCGGGCAGTTGCGCGCACACGGCACCGGCATGCTGGCGGAAAAACGGATCACTGCGCAGCAGCAGACCGAAATGAACATTTTACTGGCAGAGTTCAAGGACAATATCGGAACGATCAAGGTGAATCTCGACAAGATCGGTCGCCACAGTCCGGCGCTGCAGGGGGTGATTTCGGTGGCGTTCGATAATATTGCCGACTCCGGGCGGCAGATGACCAGCCTCGTAAAGGCTGATATTTTCGACGGGAGCAGGGATAATTCCCCCGAGGATTTCTTCTGGATGTCCACGGCGGCCATCGACCAAAACTATGCGCAGCTCCATGAATCGTTATTGCCAATGGCGGAAACTCTCATCGAGGCGCGTATTGCGCGGGCGAAAAATACGCTGCACGCCAGTGTCGGTATTGCCTTGCTGCTGTTTCTGGTGGCAGCCTATTTCTCGATAGGGGTTTGTCGCACCATCATCGTCAATATCCGCTCATTGGCCAGTTCGGCGCATGCCTTTGCCGGAGGCGACCTGCATGAGCGGGTCAATCTCAATGCACGCGACGAGTTCCGGCAGGTAGGCGATAGCTTCAACAAGATGGCCGGTAGGCTCAAAACATTACTCGAAACGTCTCGCGAAAGCGAAGCGCGTCTGCACGACTTGTCGGTGCATCTCGAAGATCGGGTGAAGGAGCGCACCGCCGAACTGGCATGGGCTCAGCATGAAACCGAATCGCTGTTGCGGCGCAACCAGGCATTGATGGAGACCTCCATGGATGGCATCTATGTGCTGGATATGCAGGGCAGCCTGGTGGCGGCCAATGATGCCTTTTGCCGCATACTGGGCTATACCCAGCAAGAGGTGCTTGGTCTTAACGCGGCCGACTGGAACGCGCAATGGACGGTTGACGAATTGCGCGCGAAATTCAGCGAGCTGATTGGCGGGAGCGCGCCGTTCGAAACGGTGTGGCGCCGCAAGGACAGTACATTGCTGAATGTCGAGATCAGCGCCTCCGGCGTGGAACTGGAAGGGCAGAAACTCATCTTTGCGTCAAGCCGCGACATCACTGCGCGCAAGCAGGCCGAGAGCATGCCGCGGCAGCACAAGGTGATAATCGACACCGCCATAGATGGCTTCTGGATGGCTGATGCGATGGGTAATTTGCGGGAGGTCAATATGGCATACGCCGAGATGTCAGGTTATTCGATCGATGAACTGGTGAAGATGCATATCAGCGACCTGGAGGCGAAGGAGCAGTCCATCGAGGATGTGCTGGCGCATGCCGCAAAAATCATCGCGCAGGGCTATGACCGCTTCGAGACGCGCCATCGCCGCAAGGATGGGCACGAGATCGATATAGAGGTCTCCGCCACATTTCATGCAGAGTCGCAGCAATTCTTCGGGTTCTGTCGCGATATCAGCGAGCGCAAGCGGGTCGAGGAGGAAATTCACTGTCTGGCGTTCTATGACGCGCTGACAAAATTGGCCAACCGGCGCCTGTTCCTTGACCGCTTCCAGGCGGCCTTGCCCGTTTCGGCGCGTCACAACAGTTATGGTGCGGTATTGTTCATCGATATGGATAAATTAAAGGCGCTTAACGACACGCTCGGGCATGACTACGGCGATCTGCTGCTGGTCGAGGTGGCGATCCGGATCAAGGCCTGCGTGCGCGAAATGGATACCGCGGCCAGATTGGGCGGGGACGAGTTCGTCGTGCTGATCGAGGAAATCAGCGACAACCGGGAGGAGGCTGCGCACAAGGTCGGGCTGGTTGCCGAAAAAATCCGCGAGGCATTGGCGCGTCCCTACCATCTCAATGGCCACGAGCACCATAGCTCGCCCAGCATCGGGGTCTGCCTGTATCGCGGCAACGAAGAGACCGTGGATACCTTGCTGAAATATGCCGACATGGCGATGTACCACGCCAAGAATTCCGGGCGCAATGCAGTGCGTTTTTTCGATGCTGCCATGCAGCATGACGAGGCAGCGCATACCGGGCGGGCGGATGATTTGCGCCGTGCCGATCGAGAGGTTTGAGACGTTGCTGTACGGGCACGGCGCAGCATAACCGTGCGCCGCATTGTGCCCCTGGCGGTGGAGGAGGCGAACCAGTCCGGCGGAGTGAACGGCCAGCAGATTGAAATGGTAGTCGAAGACTGCCGCTCCGATGCCGCCTGCTGCGCGCAGCAGGCGGAAAAACTCATCACGCAAAACAAGGTGCAGGCGCCGTTCGGCTGCTGGGCATCGGCTTGCCGCAAGGCGGTCAAAACTGTCGTCGAAAAGCATCATCATCTGCTGTTCTATCCGCTCATCACAGAGGATAGGGTAAGGAAGCGAATTGTTAATCATCTGGAATATCCCGCTGGTATTGTTATCCGTGCTGGCCGCGATGATCGGCTCGTTCACGGCACTTACCCATGTACAGCGGATGCGCGAGAGCAGCGGTCGTTCGACATGGGTATGGATGACTGCCGGCGGCATCACACTGGGCTTGGCGATCTGGTCCGTGCACTTTATCGGCATGTTGGCCTTTCATCTGCCCATTCCTCTCGGCTATGACCTGCCTTTGACCCTGCTTTCTGCTTTACCCGCGATTGCCGCAGCTTTGCTCGGTTTTTACGTGCTGCGCGAACCGGACATCAGCGTTTTACGCATCATTCTGAGCGGCATGCTAATGGGTTTGGGCATCAGCATCATGCACTACACCGGCATGGCAGCTCTCAAGATGTCGCCACCGATCAGCTATGACCCGCTGATTTTTACCTTGTCCGTGGCCATCGCCGTCATTGCTTCGTGGGGCGCGCTGCTGCTGATGTATCAGGGCGAGCGCATAAAAATACCCGCTCTGCCGCGCTTTGCACTGGGTAGCGTAATCATGGGCTTGGCGATTTCCGGCATGCACTACACCGCTATGCTAGGCACGCAGATCCAGCCCGGCAGTGTTTGTCTGAGCTATGCGCTCGATGGACGTGATCTTCCGGTAATGATGGTGGTACTGACTTCCCTGATTTCTCTGCTCTGGTTTGGCGGCGGGATCATCGCTGTGTTGTTCGACCAGCGCATGGTGCGACAGAACGCGCAGGCTTTGGTGCAACTCGAACAAACCCACAGGCAGGTATTAAGGGAGTTGGAGTATCAAAAATATGCGCTGGATCAGCACTCGATCGTGGCGATTACCGATGTGCGCGGCACGATTACTTACGTCAACGACAAATTCTGCGCCATCAGCCAGTATTCACGCGATGAGCTGCTTGGGCAGAATCACCGCATAATCAATTCCGGCACACGCCCGAAAGAATTTTTTCGCGACATGTACCGTACCATTGCTGCGGGGGAGGTATGGCATGGGGATTGTTGCAATCGCGCCATGGACGGCAGCCTGTATTGGGTGGCAACCACCATCGTTCCTTATATAGGCAGTGACGGCAAACCATTCCAATACATTACGATATGCACCGACATCACCGGGCGCAAGAAAGCGGAAGAGCAATTACGTATCGCAGCGACAGCTTTCGAGACGCATGAGGCCATTCTGATTACCGACGCCAATGCGGACATCATTCGCGTCAATCAGGCGTTTACCAACATCACCGGCTACCAGCCGGAAGAGGTGCTGGGCAAGAATCCGCGCATCCTCAGTTCGGGCCGCAAGGATAAGACATTTTATGTGGCGATGTGGCAGCAGTTGCTGACAACCGGC
>JANLID010000310.1 GCA_024654105.1 Gallionella sp.
TGTTAATTGGCATCTGAACATGTTTACCCTGATCTCGCTCGGCGTCGGCGTGGCGTGGAGCTACAGCGTGGTGGCGATGTTACTTCCGGGAAGTTTTCCGCCCGCGATGCACACCATGGGCGGCCTGGTGCCGGTGTATTTCGAGGCGGCTGCTGTGATCATGGCACTGGTGCTGCTCGGGCAGGTGATGGAGTTGCGCGCGCGCAGCCAGACCAGCGCGGCGATCAAATTGCTGCTCGGTCTGGCTCCGAAGACCGCACGCATCGTGCGCGCTGACGGCAGCGAAGAAGACATCCCGCTGGAACAGGTGCAGCCGAATGACGTGCTGCGCGTGCGTCCCGGTGAAAAGGTGCCGGTGGACGGCGTGGTACTGGAAGGCACCAGCGCGCTGGATGAGTCCATGGTCACCGGCGAATCCATCCCGGTGGAAAAGACGAAGGATGCGCGCCTGATCGGTGCCACGGTGAACGGCACCGGCAGTCTGCTGATGCGCGCCGAGCGTGTCGGCGCCGACACGCTGCTCGCGCAGATCGTCCACATGGTCAGCGAGGCGCAGCGTTCGCGCGCGCCTATCCAGCGCCTGGCCGATGTGACTGCCGGTTATTTCGTGCCGGTGGTGATTGGAGTCGCACTCGCCACGTTGGCGGTATGGGGCATCTGGGGGCCGGAGCCGCGTCTGGCACATGCCATCGTCAACGCGGTGGCAGTGTTGATCATCGCCTGCCCATGCGCGCTGGGGCTGGCTACGCCGATGTCCATCATGGTCGGCACCGGGCGCGGTGCGACACTCGGCGTGCTGATCAAGAATGCCGAGGCGTTGGAAACCATGGAGAAGGTCAACACGCTGGTGGTGGACAAGACCGGCACGCTGACCGAAGGCAAACCGAAACTGACCTCGGTCACACCCTCCGCCGGATTCGATGAAGGCGAAGTGCTGCGGCTGGGTGCCAGCCTGGAGCGCGCCAGCGAACATCCGCTGGCGGCGGCGATTGTGAATGGCGCGCAGGAAAAGGGTCTTACCCTCACGGCAGTCGAAGCGTTCCGTTCCATTACCGGCAAGGGTGTGGCGGGAACAGTCGAGGGCAGGGCGGTCGCGCTGGGTAACCTCAAACTGTTCGAGGAGTTGAACATCGATGCGGGCGACCTGCCCGCGCGCGCCGAAGCGTTGCGCGGCGACGGACAGACGGTGATGTTGCTGGCGATCGACGGCAAAGCGGCGGGACTGATCGGCGTGGCCGATCCGGTCAAGGCTTCCACGCCGGATGCGATCCGCGCCCTGCATGAAGAAGGCTTGCAAGTCATCATGCTGACAGGAGACAACCGCATCACGGCAGAGGCAGTGGCGAAAAAATTGGGCATAGACCGCATCGAGGCGGAAGTGTTGCCCGAGCAGAAGGCGAGCATCGTCAAGAAACTGCAGGCGCAGGGACGCATCGTGGCAATGGCCGGTGACGGCATCAACGATGCCCCGGCACTGGCTCAGGCGCAAGTCGGTATCGCGATGGGCACCGGCACCGATGTGGCGATGGAAAGCGCGAGTGTCACCCTGATCAAGGGCGATTTGCGCGGCATCGTGCGCGCGGTGCTCCTGAGCCGCGCCACGATGCGCAACATCCGCCAGAACTTGTTTTTCGCCTTCATCTACAACGTGCTGGGGATTCCGATTGCGGCGGGCGTGCTGTACCCGTTCTTCGGGCTGTTGCTCTCGCCCATCATCGCCGCTGCCGCGATGAGTTTCAGTTCGGTGTCGGTGATCACCAACGCGCTGCGGCTTAACCGCGTGAAACTTTAGTTTAAATGCTTGCAATTTAGAAAGGAGAAAATCATGGATGGGCTATTTTCACTGTTATTGTTTGCCGGGTTGTTCTTTCTGATGATGCGCTTTGGCTGCGGCGCACACATCAGCCATGGTCACCAGCATGGCGGGCATGGTGCGGCGGATGGTAGTGGCATTGACCCGGGGTGTGTGACATGCAAGTGGCTGCGGATAGCGGGTACACGAAAGTGCATCAGGGTGTGCTTTATCGCTTTTGCTCCAAAAGCTGCCTGGACAAGTTTGACGCTGACCCGCAACAGTACCTGGGAAAGGAGCAATCATGAAACAAGGTATATCTTTGACTGCGGTTGGTCATGCGACCAGCCTGTTTCTGGCCATCACGTTTTCACTGTGCGTGGTGTTCGATCTGGCATTCCCGCAGCACGCGATGTACGAGGCATGGCGCGAATTGTTACCGTGGTTCGAATGGATCAGTTGGTCCAGCTTTGGGTTGGGCGTGATTGAAAGTTATGGCTACGGCTGGTATTTCGCGCTGATCTGGGTGCCACTGTACAACCTTTTCTTGTGTGGTTCCGCTCGGCACGGTTCGGGACAGTGCTGTACCAGGAACCAGGAAAAGTAACTGGTGACGATTTATGGCCTGTGGTCGCTGGTCATTATCAACTCCGCGGTGTTCATCATTTTCGCGTTCAGCTTCACCAAGCCGAAAACGCCGCGCGACTGGCGCTCGTTCGGCGCGTTCTCGGCTTTCATCGTCGCGCTGTTCACTGAAATGTACGGTTTTCCGCTGACCATTTACCTGCTGTCCGGTTGGCTGGGCAGCCACTATCCCGGTGTTGATTTCATGTCACACGACGCAGGCCACTTATTGGAAGTGATGTTTGGTTGGCGCGCCAACACTATATCCCTTTCTTCGTCTTCAATTTGCGATTGAATATTAAGCGCCGGTTTCCGACTTGGCAGCGCACAGATGAATTACTCATAAGTCAGAAATATAGGCGACACTTGACACTTTTCTTGTTCCCACGGTCTGATGAAACTACTAGCCATTCGACTTGGTTGTCCGAAAACGACAACCAAGTCGCTGGTTAATCATGCCGCGCACAGTATTGCCCTACCCGTCATGTGTCAGCGTGGGAGTCATCGGTGTTCGGATGTGCGGTGGAAGGTTGCCTGTCCGGGCGCAATGGTATGATGCGCGGCGTTCACAGCGGATAATCCTCGACCCAGCATGAATCTACTCAAAGCCCTCGCCACGATCAGCAGTCTGACGCTGGTCTCGCGCATTCTGGCCTTTGCGCGCGATGTGCTGATTGCGCGTATCTTCGGCGCGGGGGCGGCGACGGACGCGTTCTTCGTCGCGTTCAAGCTGCCCAACCTGCTGCGCCGCCTGTTCGCCGAGGGCGCGTTCTCGCAGGCGTTCGTGCCGATCTTCGGCGAATACCGGAACCGGCGCGGGCACGACGAAACCAAGCTGCTGGTCGATCACGTCACCACCATGCTGGCGCTGATCCTGTTTGTCGTGACGCTGATCGGCATCATTGCCGCGCCGATACTGGTTTATATCAGCGCGCCAGGCTTCATCAAGGATGCGGAGAAATTTGACCTCACTGTGCGGTTGCTGCGCATCACTTCGCCGTACATCTTCTTCATTTCGCTGGTGTCGGTCGCGGCGGGCATCCTCAATACCTACAACAAATTCTGGGTGCCGGCTTTCGCGCCGGTGCTGCTCAACCTGTGCTTCATCGGCGGCGCGCTGTGGTTCGCGCCGTATTTCGACCCACCCATTCTGGTGCTGGCCTGGGCAGTGTTTGTCGCGGGTATCGTGCAACTTGCTTTTCAAATACCGTTTCTGAAGAAGATTGGCATGTTGCCGGGCATCCGCTTCAGCCTCAAGGACGAAGGCATGTGGCGCGTCATCCGGCAAATGGGGCCGGCGGCATTCGGCGTGTCTATCGCGCAGATCAGCCTGATCATCAACACCATCTTCGCCTCATTCCTGATAGCAGGCAGCGTGTCGTGGCTGTATTACGCCGACCGGCTGATGGAATTCCCCGCAGGAGTGTTGGGTGTGGCCATCGGCACGATCTTGCTGCCGTCGCTGTCCAAATGCCATGCCGACAACAATACGGCGGAATACTCGAAGCTGCTGGACTGGGGATTGCGCCTGACCATCATGCTGACGCTGCCCGCCGCGCTGGCGCTGGGACTGATTGCCGTGCCGCTGCTGGCGACCTTCTTTCAGCACGGCGCGTTTACCGCGCACGACGTACTGATGACGCGCAATGCGCTGGCCGGCTACAGCGTTGGCCTGATCGGGCTGATCCTGGTGAAAATTCTCGCGCCGGGCTTCTATGCGAAGCAGGACATCAAGACCCCGGTGAAGATCGGGATTGCCACCCTGATTGCCACGCAGGCGATGAACGTGCTGTTTGTGTTCGGTCTCGATCTCCAACATGCCGGGCTGGCACTCGCCATCGGGCTGGGGGCATGTTTCAACTCCGCAATCCTGTTCCATTATCTTCGCAAGCGTGGCATCTACCGGCCGGAGCCGGACTGGGCGAAGTTCTTCGTCAAGGTATGCATCGCATTGCTGGGGCTCGGCCTCGCGCTGTGGTTCGGCATGGGTACCGAGCAGAGCTGGCTGACCAGATCGGGCTGGACGCGCATCCTGCATCTGTCGGCGTTGGTCGTGGGCGGCGTAGTGGCTTACTTCGCCGTGCTCGCCGCACTGGGTTTCCGCCCCAGGGATTTTTCGCGGCGGGCAGTGCACTGAAACTGGTTGCCAATAGCAGCCATTGGTGAGAGGCAAGCTTCGCCATAAAACCGACACACAGCTTGCGGTACTACCCGACTGATATTTCACCTGCTTGGTTACGTATGCAACAATGCGCCTGTTCTTTCCCTGCGGCTAATTCATGTCATCGCACAAACTAACGCTCTCCCATCTCGAAAGTCTGCTGCTGCGCGCTTGCGATGACCTGCGCGGCAACATGGATGCCAGCGAGTACAAGGAATACATCTTCGGCATGTTGTTCCTCAAGCGTGCGAGCGATTTGTTCGATCAGCGCCGCAAGGAGCTGAAGAAAGAATTCGAGGCCAAGGGCATGACCGAAGCGGCGATGAACAAGTTGCTCGACCATCCCGATCAATACTCGGGCAAATATTTTTTCGTGCCGGAGGAGGCGCACTGGTCGAAGGTTAAGCACCTGAAAGAGAACGTCGGCACCGGGCTGAACAAGGCGCTTGCCGCAATCGAAGATGCCAACATCGATGCGCTGCAAGATGTGCTCAGCGGGATCAATTTCAACAAGAAAATCGGCCAGCGCACACTCGGCGATGACACTCTTGCCGATTTTATCCAGAACTTCGAGAAAATACCGCTCAAGGACGATGACTTCGAATTCCCCGACTTGTTGGGTGCGGCTTATGAGTGGCTGATCAAATTCTTTGCCGACTCCGCCGGAAAAAAAGCGGGCGAGTTTTACACCCCGGCGGAAGTTGTGCGGATATGCGTCGAGATTGCTGACCCGCAGCCCAACATGAGCGTGTATGACCCGACTGTCGGCTCCGGCGGCATGTTGATCCAGTCACGCGATTACCTGCAAGAGTGCGGGCACGACCCGCGCAATCTTGCGCTCTATGGGCAAGAGAGCATAGGCACCACATGGGCGATCTGCAAGATGAACATGCTGCTGCATGGCATTTCCCATGCCGACATCCGGCAGGAAGACACCCTCAAGAATCCGGCGCACATGGACGAAGGCAACGAGCTGCGCCGCTTCGACCGCGTGCTGGCCAATCCTCCGTTCAGCCAGAACTACAGCAAGAAAGAACTGAAGTTCGCCGGGCGCTTCCCGGTGTTCATGCCGGAGAAAGGCAAGAAGGCCGACCTGATGTTCGTGCAACACATGCTCGCGGTGCTTAAAGCAGACGGCAAGCTTGCCACCGTCATGCCGCACGGCGTGCTGTTTCGTGGCGGAGAAGAACGCGAGGCACGCAAATACTTTATCGACAAAGGCTATCTCGAAGCTGTCATCGGCCTGCCGAGCAACCTGTTCTACGGCACCGGCATCCCCGCCTGCATCCTGGTGATGAACAAGGCCAAAGCGAAAGATCGCAAGCACGTGCTGTTCATCAACGCCGACCGCGAATATCGCGAAGGCAAGGCACAAAATTTCATGCGCCCTGAAGACCTCGACAAAATCGTCCACGCCTACCGGCAGGGCAAGAACATTCCCGCCTATGCGCAACTTGTATCCAGAGATGACATCGCCGCCGAAGACTACAACTGCAACATCCGCCGCTACGTGGACAACGCCCCGCCACCCGAACCGCACGACGTGCGCGCCCATCTGCATGGCGGCATCCCCACCGTGGAAATCGAAGCACTGAGCCGTTACTGGAACAACTACGCCGGGCTGAAAGAAGGCAGCTTCATTCCGCGTTCACCCGTAGGTTGGGTTAGCCCGCAGGGCGTAACCCAACACGCAGTTCACGAAAAGACGTTGGGTTACGCTGCGCTAACCCAACCTACGAAATCTTCGCTCCCCTCGCCCGCAAGCGGGATAACCAGCGACTTGGCTGCGGTTGTTTCGCAGCCTAGTCGAATGGCTAGTAGTTCCATCAGAGGGGCTGGGGGAGAGGGTGTGTACCAAGATTTCACTGCACCGCTCAAGGACAAACGCGCCATCGCCGCACATGTTGCACAGCATTCCGGTCTGATAAAACGTCATGCCACGTTCATGACGCAACTTGAGCAGTGGTGGCAGAAAAATTTGCCGCTAGTGGAAGCGCTCGCCGCAGACACGAAAAAACCGCAGGCGCACACCGGCAACGTGTATGCCTTACGTCGTATCCTGCTCGCCAGCATCGCCGCCAAGTTCCCCTCCCCGCAAACAGAACCCCTCGCCCCCCGGGAGAGGGGCAGGGGTGAGGGAAAAACCTATGAGGGAGCGCACGAACAAACCCTGCTCACTCCCTACCAAATACGCGGCGCGTTCGCCAATTACGTCAACCAGCTCAAGGCCGACCTCAAATCCATCGCCGCCAGCGGCTGGGGTGCGGAACTGATCCCCGATGCGGAAATCCTGCAAAGCCAGTTCCCTCAAGTGCTGGCCGAGCAGGAACAACACCGCGCGCGGCTGGCGGAACTGCAAGCGCTGTTCGCCGCCGCCGACGAGGATGACTTCGAGGACAGCGACGAAACCGGCGTGCTGCCGGGCGACGAAGTGAAGGCGCTAAAAGCCGAACTCAAGGAACTCAACACCCGCGCCAAGCTCGCCAAGAAGGAAGGCGAAAAGGGCGACTGGACGGCCTACATGGCTGAAGCCGCCGCCATCGAAAAACGTCTCGCCTCGCACAAGTCGCTGGAAGACGAAGCCAAAACCCTCAAGGCCGCTATCCGCAGCACCGAGAAAAAACTGGACGAGCTGGTGGAAGCTGCCCGTGCCAAAATCAGCCGCGACGAAGCGCGGCAAGTCATTGTCGAACGCTTGGGAAGAATTTTGTTGGAAAGCTACCGCGCCTACCTGCGCGCCGACCAGCGCGCCTGCGTCGCCGCGATAGAAAACCTGTGGAACAAGTACGCGGTGACGGCGAAGGAGATCGAGGCGGAACGGGATGCGGCCAGCAAGCAACTGCGCGAGTTTCTGGTGGAGTTGGGGTATGAGTGAATACCCGACGCGACGCCTTGACGAGTTTATCGCTGAGGGCACGGTTCTACTCGGTCGTGGAGATGTTATCTCCAAAGATGATATAGAAGCTCATCCGGGGCCTTATCCCATCTACTCATCGTCTGCACACAACAATGGAAAGTTTGGCGAGTATGGCAAGTTCATGTTCGACGAAGAGCTGATTACTTGGTCAGTGGACGGTGGAGGAAATTTTTTCTATCGAGCAAAGCACAAATATTCTGTGACGAATGTCTGTGGCTATATGCGGCTACGAAGCGATGAGCTACATCCGAAATTTGTCTTTTACTCGCTCGCTAATCAGCACCGATATTTAACGTTTGACTACACATCCAAGGCACATCCAAGTGTTATCAAGAAGCAGTATTGGCTGCCGACAATAGGCAGAGAGCAGCAGCAAAAAATCGCCACGATCCTTACCGGCATTGACAAAGCCATCGAAAATACCGAAGCCCTCATCGCCAAATACCAGCAGATCAAGGCAGGGTTGATGCACGACCTGTTTACCCGTGGCGTCACCGCCAACGGAAAGCTGCGCCCGCCCCGCGAACAAGCGCCGGAGCTTTACCAGGAAACGCCGCTTGGCTGGATTCCGAAGGAGTGGGAAATTCGGCAACTCCGCGAGTTGGGCGACGTTATAACTGGCAATACACCACCGGAACACACATTTTCAGGTGATGGTCGCGGCATTCCCTTTGTAACTCCTGGCGATGTTGGCAATGCTATTTTTGTTTCGGAGACTGTCCGTTCGGTAACACCGGGACTGGCAGGCATGGCTCGACTAATCATGCCAAACTCAACCTGCGTGGTTTGCATCGGCTCAACAATTGGAAAGCTTGCGCTGGTGTCGCGTGAAAGCATCACCAATCAGCAAATCAATAGCGTCTTGTGCCAAAAGCGGGAATTGAGCTTCTTAGCCTACTTCACGATGGACTACTTTCTCCCTTCGCAACTCAGGCGTGAAGCGGGGCTTCAGGCTGTTCCAATCGTCAAGAAGAGCGTCTTCGAAAAACTGCTCGTTGCGTGGCCGATTGCTTCGGAAGAGGCCATGGAAGTCCAAAACAAACTGCTGGGCGTTGCCGCACAGTTGGAGGCCGAAGAGGCAGTTGCCTGCAAACTCCGCCAACAAAAACTCGGCCTCATGACTGACCTCCTCACCGGCAGCGTGCGGGTGCAAGTCGCCGAAACCCAAGAGGGTAAGTCCCAATGACGCTTGATCTTCAGAAAAAATTGGATGACATCCTCGCTCTTCCCGCTGAAACGGAGTGGGTGGAGTTTAAGCACAACAACAAGAAGCCGGAGGAGATAGGCGAATACCTTTCCGCCCTCGCGAACGGGGCGGCACTGCATGGGAAGTCGGCTGGCTATATCGTCTGGGGCGTTGAGGATGGCACACGCCGGATTCTGGGCACGACGTTTCAGCCGCGCCAGTCGAAAGTAGGAAATGAGGAGCTGGAAAATTGGCTGCACCGGTTGCTCACCCCGCGTATCAATTTCACGATTCACGAATTTGACCGCGACGGCTTGCCAGTGGTGCTGTGGGAGGTGCAAGCGGCCAATTCAACCCCCGTGCGGTTTCAATCGGATGCCTTCATCCGCGTTGGGAGCTACAAGAAAAAACTCAAGGATTTTCCTGAGAAGGAACGCCGTTTATGGCAGTTGCTCTCCGGCATGCAGCATGACTGGTCGGCGCAAATTGTTGAAGCGGCTAGACTGAATGATCTTGACTCCGCTGCGCTGGATTTTGCGCGCACTCAATATCAGGTGAAACATCCGCAGCGTGCCATCGAAATGGATTCATGGGATGACGTTACGTTTTTGAACAAGGCCAAGGCGTGCATTGGCGGCAAGGTCACCCATGCCGCGCTGGTGCTGTTGGGCAAAGAGGAGTCGGCACATCTGTTGTCGCCTGCGGTTGCACAGCTGACCTGGATTCTGCGCAATGAAACCAAAGTGGAACAGGACTACGAACATTTTGGCCTGCCACTGATCTTGTCCAGTGATCGCATTCTGAAAAAGGTGCGCAATTTGACGATAAGGCACTTGCCCAGCGGGACACTGTTTCCGCAGGAGGTGTCGCAATACGACCCGTGGGTGATGCGCGAAACCTTGCACAACTGTATCGCCCACCAGGACTACACGTTGTGTGGCCGTATTAGCTTGGTGGAAACACCAGACTCGCTATTGTTCACCAACATGGGTACTTTTATTCCAGGCACCGTAGAAGACATGATTCGTAGTGACTCTCCTCCGGCGGTATACCGGAACAAGTTTCTGGCGGACGCCATGGTAAACCTCAACATGATTGACACCATTGGCAGCGGCATTAAAAAGATGTTCATGGCGCAGCGCCAGCGCAATTTCCCTATGCCTGATTTTGATTTGAGTAAAGCGAATCAGGTGAGCGTGCAGTTGACCGGGCGAATTCTGGATGAAAAATACACTCAATTGTTGATGGCGCGCAGTGAGCTGGAGTTGATGGATGTTATCGCCTTGGACAAGGTGCAAAAACAGCAGATTCTCGGTGACGCGGAATTCAAACGACTCAAGGAGCAATATCTGATTGAAGGTCGCCGTCCTAATCTGTTTGTGTCGGCGAAGGTGGCGGCAACGACTGGTGATAAAGCGGCCTACATTAAGAATCGCGCTTTCGATAAATCGCACTATCAGGAAATGGTAACCGCCTACCTCCAGAAGTTTGGGGAAGCAACCCGGAAGGAACTTGATCAACTTCTTATGGACAAGCTGTCGGATACGCTGGACGATAAACAGAAGCGGCACTTTGTGACCAACCTTCTGCAGGAATTGCGTCGCAAGCGCGTGGTTCGGCCCGATGGGGTCACACGAGGCGCGAAGTGGCGATTGTATAAAGCCGACTCTAGAGAAGAAATTTAGGCAATGTTTTATGCAAAGAAAAAGAGGCGCTTTGTGGGTACTGACACTGAAAATCAGTGGGTTGCGTTTTATATAAAGCCTTTCGCCGAAACAAAGACAGAGTCAGCGGATGCATAGCAAACTCCCCATCAACCTAGCCGATCTACTGCGCCAACGCGCGGTGGAAGGCGACCGCATCGAGTACAAGGCGGGCTGGAACCCGGATGCTATGTATACTAAACACGTAATACCTCATTGATTCGATGAATTAGATACAGCTCGATAGGTGGCATTTCTGATGATTACGTTTACACAAGGCAACCTTCTTGAAGCCCGTACCGAGGCGCTGGTGAACACGGTCAACACCGTGGGGGTGATGGGCAAGGGCATCGCGCTGATGTTCAAGGAGCGTTTTGCCGAAAACATGCGCCTGTACGCCGCCGCTTGCAAAGCCAAGCAAGTGCAGACCGGCAAGATGTTTATCACCGAGGTGCGTGAACTGGATGGCCCGCGCTGGATCGTGAATTTTCCCACCAAGCAGCATTGGAAAGCGCCTTCGCAGATGGTCTGGGTGGTTGAAGGCTTGCAGGATTTGCGCCGTTTTCTTATCGAGAAGCAGGTCAAGTCCATTGCCATTCCGCCTCTGGGCGCTGGTAACGGCGGTCTGGAATGGTCAGCAGTGCGCGAGCAGATCGTGAGTGCTTTGGGTGACTTGCCGGATGTCGAGATTGTGATATTCGAGCCAACCCAACAGTACCAGAACGTAGTCAAACGCATGGGCGGGAAACGCTGATCCCCGCAGTGCGCTGATTGCCGAACCGGTGATCCGGCAAAGTCCGCGTGGCCGTTTAAATTTTCCGGAAAACATAAACCCTGGGTTTATGTTCTTTGAGCTTCCTGAACAATCGCCGGTAAGCAATCCGCCACAGCCGCCGTTCAGTTCCGCCAATAGAATCCACAATCCGATCAAAAAGGGTTACCATTCCGGCTGTTAAGTAATCCAAATACGCCAAAGTAATCCGCCAAATGAGCGCTCAAAGCATGATGGAACCGGTGTTGCCGATGGAGGCCGAGCAGTTGCCGCTGATGGAGGCTGCCGCCGATTTGCGCACCGAGGTGGCGCGCTTGCTGCCGGGCATCGGTGCGTCGTCGCGCGAGGCGCTGGCCTTGCTGTTGCGGGCGATGAATTCGTATTACTCGAACAAGATCGAGGGGCAGCACACGTATCCTGCCGATTTGGAGCTGGCGTTGCAGCAGCAGTTTTCTGCGGATCAGGATGTGCGCCGCCGCCAGGAGCTGGCGATTGCGCACATGCAAGTGGAGGCGATGCTGGAGCCGGAAGCATGCGCGATGGAGTGGGGCGCGCATTTCAGCGGCGCTTGGGTGCAGCGCATCCATCGCGAGCTGTACCAGCGGCTGGACGAGGAGAGCCGCGTCATTGTGGATGCAAAGGGCAAGCGGCGCGGCGTCATGGCGCCGGGCGAATTACGCACGATAAATGTAAAAGTGGGTCACCACGAAGCACCGCCGCCGGAAATTTTGCCCGAGTTGCTGGCGCACTTTGAATCCCGCTATCGCGATGCGCCGGGAGAAAGCGCCAAGCTGCTGCTGGCCGGTTCTTCCTTGCACAGGCTATCGTGGATACACCCGTTCCCGGACGGCAACGGGCGGGTGAGCCGCTTGCACAATCATTTGCTGCTGTCGCATCTGGGCTTGACCGGCGGGCTGTGGTCGCCGTTGCGCGGGCTGGCGCGGCGGCAGCAGGATTATTACAACGCGCTGTCCGCTGCCGACCTGCCGCGACGCAACGATTTGGACGGGCGCGGCAACCTGACTTCCAAAGGCTTGGCGGATTTCATCGAATTCTGGTTGACGGTGTGTCTGGATCAGGTGCGCTTCATGGAGCAGATGCTGGCGCTGGACGGTTTGCAGCAGCGTTATGTCGCGCTGGCATTGCAGGTGCTCTACGACTATGGGCGCGGGCCATTGCTGCACCATCGCAGCAAGCTGCGCCCGGAGTTGCTGGGCCGCGCGTTGTACCGGTTGTTCGTCGAAGGAAAAATGGAGCGCGGCGAATTCAAGGCGATGCTGGATACCTCGGATCGTACGGCATCACGGGTGATCGCCAACCTGATGGCGCAGCGGCTGGTGAAATCATCTTCAAAGCTGGGCGCGCTGGAGCCGAGCTTGCCGTTCTTCAGCCTCAAATATCTGTTCCCCGGCCTGTGGCCAGAGGCGGAGGGCGTGATGACGCCACCGCCTGCTGCCGCCATAGAGTGAGATGAATATTCAAAGTGCGTTCCCTGATATAACTACTAGCCATTCGACTAGGCTGGCAAAAAACGTCAGCCAAGTCGCTGGTTATCACCCCAACCCCTCTCCCGCCGGGAGAGGG
>JANLID010000379.1 GCA_024654105.1 Gallionella sp.
AACCTCCATCTTGCCAGCAATGGCCGCCCTTCTCTACCTCTTTTTGCTCCCAATTTGGCGGTTAATTCAGCTCAGGTAGGGAGTTTTGCAAGAGCCTCAGATGGCTATGCCCAGCCACGAGTTACTCGTTAAAAAAATAGGTGCGATCAGGGGATACAAAAGCTGGTTTAAAAGGGTCTTTGCCCGGGATGTGCATATAGATGACCTGGCCAAGGCCATCGCGGCCTTTGAACGCACGGTGGTTTCCGGCAATGCTGCATATGATAAATTCAGGGCGGGAACTCAGCAGGCCTTCAATGAGTCAGAGGAGCGAGGTTTAGCACTTTTTGAAGGCAAGGCACGTTGCTCGCAATGCCATAACGGGCCGAATTTGACTGATGAAAAATATCACAATCTTGGCGTCGATTGGGATACTGCTCATGTTGATCTTGGCCGCTACAAGGTTACCCAAAATGAGCAGGATATTGGCGTCTTCAAGACGCCTACGCTTAGAGAAATTGCTGATACTGCCCCTTATATGCACAACGGAACTTTTGCAACACTGGAAGAGGTGGTGGCTCTTTATAACAAGGGAGGTATTGCCAATCCATTTCTGGACGTTGAAATGAGGCGTCCGAATCGCACATTGGAACAAATGCTGGAGTACTATAAAAAAGTGGAAGTTCAAGAAACACCTTCTCCGGAGACGGGGTTAGTTAAGCTGGGCCTCACAAAGCAAGAGCAAGCGGACCTGGTGGCTTTTCTAAGGACGTTGAGCGGGCAAGGGTGGCAACACATTACGCCTCCCGATTTTTTTCCGGAATAAGCGGAGCGTACTACCGCAAAACTATTAATTAAGGAGTTAGTCATGACTTTTCATATAAATCGCGTAAGCACAATAAACCGCTTGGCCATCATGTGTGGCGCACCTATTTTAATTGCAGTCTCCCTCTTTACGGGTGTCGCCAGCGGAGAGGAACATCGATTTTCGGATAAATATTCCATGGAAGTCGATCCTGCCGCGAAACAAAAGTTGGGAGAGCAGACCTTCAATGAAGTGATGATGTTTTTCCATGCAGCGGAAAAAGCCATTGAAACAAAAGATCTGGAAGCTCTTATGGAGCTATATTCAGAAAATTATAGCGATGGAGAGCATGATAAAAAATCTGCCAGGCAGATATGGGAAAAGATCTTTGCCACATTTGATATCATGGCCACGCGCCATAATATGAAACTTGAAAAAATGTCGCCGGATAAAAATATGGTGGTTTTTCAGTGTAGCGGCCTTCTGCTGGGTGTGCCTGACCTTAAAAAGGGGCCTATTACCATTGACAATTGGACCAAGCAAGATCATGTGCTGGTCAAGGAAGCCGGCAAATGGAAGTTGATCGGCACTTACGGGCCGGAACGTAAACGGTTATGGTTTGATAAACCGATGCACCCTCTTTTTTAGTGCGCCCGGTCTCTCGGCTTAAGGCGGATCAGGAAACGTCTGGCAGCTGGTTGGGCATCATCTTGCGCGTTTCAGGTGTCTCAAGGCTGATGCGCCCCAACTTGCCACTGCGATATTCCGTCAGCAGGATCATCGCCGCTTTTTCCAGATCCAGTTCACCGCCCTTGCCTTTAAGCGGGCAACCGCGCTTCTTGGCAACTGCTTCGATCACGCCGATACCGTCCAACCCCGCCACATCCAGGCCGAAGCGCTCGGCGAGTTGATCGGGATAGCGCGCCAGCAAGACATCGGCGAGAAATTCGGCGATTTCTTCTTCGATGACCGCGTTGCGGCCGATGGCGTGGATGGCGGCGAGCATCAGGCCGTCGCTCTGGTGTTCGATCTTTGGCCACATCAGGCCGGGCGAGTCGGTGAGCGTCATGCGCTCGTTCAGGCTGTGGCACTGCTGCGATTTGGTCACGGCGGGTTCGTCGCCGACATGGGCGACGCGGCGCTTGAGCAGCATGTTCATCAGCGTGGATTTGCCGACGTTGGGAATGCCCATGATCATCATGCGCAGCGGCTTGAGGGCGCTGTCGCGATGCGGGGCGAGCGGCTGGCATAGTTTAGGCACTTTGGCGGCATCGCTGGCGCTCTTGCAGCTCAATGCCACTGCTTTGACATCTTTTTGTTTGTTATAAAAATTCAGCCAGGCCTGCGTGACGGTGGGATCGGCGAGATCCGCTTTATTGAGAATTTTCAGGCAGGGACGCTGGCGGTGCTCGCGCAGCTCACGGATCATCGGGTTGCAGCTCGCTTCCGGCGCGCGGGCATCCAGCACTTCGATGACGACGTCGATGAATTCCATGGTCTCGGCGGCCTTCTTGCGCGCCGAGGTCATGTGACCGGGAAACCACTGGATCGACATTGGGCGGGGGCTTTTTGATTAAAGGTGGATTTTACTCCGCGCCGCCTGCCAAGTCTTACTCTCATCGGTGCCGCGAACGGGAAGCGTTCCGGATTTCAAAACAGCGCGCTCTGGATCGCCGCGCCCCTGCGGGGCTCGCGCTGACGGATAGTGTCGAAGGTTACTCAGTCCGGCTTCAGCTGCGCCGCATCGAAATAGCACCATGCGCCTTCGGCCAGCCCCAGTTCATCGAGTTTCAGCAGGCCGATCTGCGCACGGCGCAGCGCGACGCAGTGGTTGCCGGCAGCCGCCAGCATGCGCTTGACCTGATGGTATTTGCCCTGCTCCAGCACGATCTCGATCCGGTGGGTATCGGCTCTGCGGCAGGTCACCGCTGCCAGCGGCGCGGGTTCGTCGTGCAGCTTCACGCCAGCCAGCAATTGCGCGACCAGTTCAGGGTTGACCGGGTCATGCGTGGTGGCGACATAGACCTTGGGCATGTGATATTTGGGTGAGGACTGTTTATGGATGAACGACCCGTCATCCGACATCAGCAGCAAGCCGGTGGTGTCGTGATCGAGGCGGCCAACCGGCTGCACGCCGCGCCGGGTGAATTGTTCCGGCAGGAGGGTCAGCACGCCGGGATGGTGGCTGGCCTTGCGCGAGCATTCGAAATTGGCGGGCTTGTTCAACGCGATATAGACATGCTCGCGATAGGTCCACGACTCGCCGAAGACAGTGAACTCAAGGTCGTCGGTCTCGATGGCGATACGGCTGTCGCGGATGACTTTGCCGGCGATGCTCACTTCACCATCGGCGATCAGTTCACTGCACCACTTGCGTGTGCCAAAGCCCTGCGATTGCAGGATGCGATCCAGGGTGAGTTTGCTCATGGCGTGACTGTAGCAGAAGCGCCGTGATTTTCTGGATTTTGCGATGGGTGTGCGGTTGATGACGGCGAATTCGCGGATGCATGCGATCGAGCTTTTGCCCGGATGGCTCAAGGCGCATATTTCGATTCACTTCACGCCCATGATGATCTTCCATGCTAAACATGGCGGCATAAATAACGCCGCATAGATTTCTATAAAACAAAGTATTCATGCGGTTTTTGTGCTGTACGAATGCGGCAGCATTTAGCACGTCATGTTTAACGCCGACCTTAATGCTGCGCCTGACTGCGTTCTTTGACGCGATGAGAGCTGTTTCTGGATGGATTTGCAGGCGGGTTGCGGTACCGAAGAGCGCGCGCGGGGATTATCGGAAGTGCTGGTACAGATACATCGCTTTGAGTCGCTGGCGGTTTGATGAGTAAAATAGTAGGTATCGCGCCCCGATTGTTATAATTTGAAAATTATTGCCGATCGAAGTTTGGAAATGGGCGTCAGCATTCAATGACGCACTGGATAACTTTTGTGGAGGGATAGATGAAGATCAAACATGGATTGATTCTGGCCGTAGCAAGCGCATTGTCGTTGCCCGCCTGCACCACGAAGCAGCTCACAGATATTGCGCTTTCCAAGGATCCGAAGGCGGCCTTGAAGAGCATAGGGCATAATAAAATTGAGACCTACAAACGGGATCCACAGGCGCTGATTGCGGACTTTGAAAGGCTCAAGGTTGAGCTTGACCGCCTCTTTGGCGATGTTAAGCAGGAAAGCGAAAAGAAGTGGGGGGCGGAGGAATCGGAGACATTGCCCAGCCCGAAACGCTATGTGAAATATACCCAACAGTACAAGAACCGGATCATCGTGGACTACGAGAAAGGCACGATCCGGATCGAGCATATTCAAGATTCCATTGCCGCCGAAAAACTGCATGGCGCCATTGTAGTCGCATTGCTGACCCCGGAAGATCCAAAATCCGCAGACGTATTTTCCGACAAGGACGTGATACTTGACGGCAAGCCGTTTCTCCAGGATTTGGTGCTGAACCAGAACAAACAGATCATGAAGACGCGGGAAGATGTTGATCGCTATGCTGGCTATCTTGTCGCCAACAAGTTGAAGACGAGGAAAATCAGGGTGAGCGGCACGCCGGTCGAGGTTGCTTACGTTGAGATAGAGATGATCGGTGCCGAACAGGATCGTATTGCCGCCGCAACGCCACCGAAAAAGATACAGAAAAAACCACCCAAGAAAGGCGTGCCGCAGCCCATTGATGTGCAACCGGACAAAAGGGCGCATGAGCGTGCCGATCCCAATCGATATGCTGCAGCAGACAAGATTGCGCCGAAATTCCTGCCGATGGTAAACAGGTACGCCAAGGCTACAGGCATTGATCCTGCGCTCATTTTTGGGGTCATTTATCAGGAAAGCCGGTTCAATCCTCACGCCGTCTCTTCTGCCGGGGCATATGGCATGATGCAGCTTGTGCCAAAGAGCGGCGGAATAGAGGCTTTTCGCAAGGCCAAGGGAGAATCGATCCAGCCGACCAGGGCATACCTCATGGACCCGGAAAATAATATCGAACTTGGTTCGACCTATCTGAGCATGCTTTTATTCGATTTCTGGACGAAGAATGTAGGAAATATTCCTGCGCGCGAGTATTGTGCCATTTCCGGGTACAACACCGGCCCTGGCAACGTTGCAAGGGCGTTTAGCGGCAGCACGAAAAAATTGGACGTTGCGCAGAAAAAGGCCAACAGCATGCGCCCCGACGAGCTTTTTGACTATTTGCGCAACAACCTCCCATACATAGAAACGCGCGATTATCTCATGCGTGTGGCGTCCGCAAGAAGGCACTACAGGGAAATGTTTTATTCCGATATGCCGTTATAAAAAATTTCTACCCTGATTCAGATTGCCTGGCGTGTTGCTCAAGGCGATTGTGCAGGCGCTGGCAGCCTCTCAGGTGTGCCGCACCCCCCTTTGGAGTCATTGACCCTAATGCGCGGGCAGGGTTGAATGGCCAACATTCACCAGGTTTGAAAGGAGCCGACCATGCAAATTCCGGAGCGCGACGGCGACGGCTATCTCGTCGATATGAGCGACTGGACGCCGAAGATCGGTCGCTTGATGGCCAAGGCAGACGGTTACGAGCTGAACGACAAGAAGTGGGAGCAAATCATGAAGGCGCGCGAGTACTACGAAGAGTTCGGCTCGGTGCCGCCGATACGCAAGTTTGCCAAGTACATTGAAGAAGACCAGAAGACGGTGTTCGACTTGTGGATGACCGGCCCGATGAAGCCGATCACCAAATACGGCGGCATGCCCAAACCTACTGGCTGCGTCTGAGCAACTGCCCAATGACCAGGAGCATGCTGAATGAATCCAGCCCCGGCTTTTCTCTGAACGAAAACGGGCGTTTCAGGATAAACGGGGCGGCGCTTTCATAACATGAACGACACAATGCAATCCGGTCCACGCGAAATCTTGACGCCTTACAGGTCTATTCCTCTCGTTGTACCGGAGGGAATGAAGCACAACGAGTTTTTCAACAGCACGGAAAACCTTGATGATCTGGTGAACAACAACGGTTTGCTGGTAAATTCGGAAAACCTGTTGCTGTATCGCAAGGCGCTGGGACACAGCACCGAGTTTGATTGCTCGATTATCTACAACACTTCCAAGGTTATTCTCAACCCGCTGGGGCGGCCGGTACGGCGCACCCAGGTTGCGGACAATGTGAAGCATGTGTGGAACCGGATGAACCAGATCATCATCGATTACATGCTTGGGCAGTACCCCGATCCGGATCAAGCGCTGATTCTTGCAGGCGAGGCGAGTCTGGATGCGACTTGGCCGCTAACATCTCCCGGCGTGCCCAGCATCCGCATGCTGCACAATCATTTTGTCGTATTCCCCATGGAAAAGCTGCGTAACGCCAAATTGGCCGATGCCGACAATCCCAACCTGACCGATGGTGGCCAGCACAGCCTGTTTCAGGCCTACATGCGCGATGTGTATCACGAGTTTTTCGAAAGGGCGCTGAATCTGAAGATTCTCAATCCTGCGAGTGAGGCTGATGCGCGCATCGGGCTTACCGGATACCCGCAGGGATTGCCCAGCTGGAAGATACAGGGTGGAGCGGCAACACTCAGGAATGTGCATTTCTGGAAAGAATACGACGAAGTGCTGAAAGGCTTTATCGATTTTTACCGCACTTTTTTCTCGCAGGTTTCCACGCGCAATGCGCCCATGCTGCCGGATGTTTATTACCCGGAACAGGTGGAGAGCGTGCTGCTGTTTAACAATGATTTTATGAAGACGGCGAAGAAGGTGCGCGACCGCTGCATCGTTGATGCGAAATATGCCAACGCCATACGCTGGGAGCCTGCATTCAAACAGATTATCTACCGCAACGATGCGGGCAAGCTGATCGTCACCATCAGCCAGAATTCCATCGGCAATGCGATCACCGAGTTGCTGGGTGTCGTGGTGAAGCGCATTCCCGATGCGGAGGCCTATGCCAAGTGCGAACCCGCGCTGATCGGGCGTTTGCTTGAGGTGCGCCGCCGCTTGATCGAGGCCGATCTGGGTGACGGGATCGCTACTGCCTACTGGCCGAAGGAATAAGGAAAATTGACTCCGCTTTCCGCATGCTATGATAATTCTTCCGAACAGGATGGAAGGAAAGGGCGATAGTATGGGTTACAAATATTTTCCAGTCATGTTGGTGTTGGCGCTGTCAGGGCGCGCCGCCTTCGCGGACGGCGTGACGATAGAGAAAATGACGGTCATGTCCGCAGATGTGGAAGTTCCGGTGGAAATAGCCATCCCGTCCGGTAAGGGACCTTTTCCGCCCGTGCTCTATATTCATGCCAAGCGCGGTTATGACGAGGTGGACCAGCGCCACATCACCACCCTGGCGGAGCAGGGTTTTCTGGTTATGGCGCCGGACTGGCAGAGCGGCCGTTTCATCGAACGCTGGCCCGCTACCCACAATCCTGCCACCGAAAACGACGTGGAGGCCGCGATGGACAAGCTGATGAGTTATCCCAATGCATGCCGCATCCCGATCGGCATCGTCGGTTACTCCCGCGGCGGCTATTACTCGATCCGCCTGGCCGCCAGGCGCGGCAAGGACATCGCCGCCATCGCCAACTACGCGGGACACATGCAGAATCCCAACGCGCCGGAACCGGAGCAGCTGTTCAGCGTAGCGCCGGAGATCGCGCAAATCAACACGCCCATGCTGTTCCTGATTGGCGAGCAGGATTACGAATTGCGCCGCATGAATGGCGGGAGAGCCTTTTACAGCCTGTATGAGCGCGGGGTGCCGGTTGAAATGCAGTACTATCCGCTGGCTCGCCGTGCCTTCGATTTCCGCAATGACCAGAGCCCGGAGGAGAAAATCGCCGCGCGCCACGCCCGGGAGAGGGTGAAGAACTGGCTGCGCCAGTATATGAAAGTGGACAGGAACGGCCGCTGCAAATGATGTCCTGTGCGGAATTAAATTAACCATGCATCGTGAATGGTCGCCATGCCCTCCGGTATGGGGGTAAGGTAGTACACAATATTTTCGCCAGTCCATCACGGCAGTATGTGAAAAATGCGAGCACAGCCCATTCATGCCCCAAGTCGCGCGGCAGATTAATGTCGTTATCAGAAGTGCCCGGCAATTTAGTTAAAAAATTCAATTGGTTATCGATTGTTTGCGTGTCCATTGCATCGTTCCCATGTTCTGCGTGGGGACGCGGAGCATCCCTTGATGTGTTCCCACGGATAACCAGCGACTCGGTTGTCGTTTTCGGACAACCCGGTCGAATGGCTAGTAGTTTCTTTCATCAGACCGTGGGAACGAGAAGAGCGTCAAGTGTCGCCTATATTGCTGACTTATGAGTAAGTGGAATTTGAGGTGGCTATGAAATTATTGGTTATTGGTTCCGGCGGTCGCGAACACGCGCTGGCATGGCGCTTGGCGCAAGGTGCAAAAGTGCAGAAAGTCTTTGTCGCGCCGGGCAACGCTGGCACAGCGCTGGAAGACGGGGTAGAGAATGTCGCCCTCACTGCCATCCCGGACCTGATCGAATTTGTGAAGCGCGAAGACGTCTACATGACTGTGGTTGGCCCGGAAGCGCCGCTGGCGGCGGGTGTGGTGGATGCGTTCCGCGCCGCCGGGCTGAAGATATTCGGCCCGACCCAGGCGGCGGCGCAACTGGAAAGCTCCAAGGATTTCGCCAAACGTTTCATGGTGCGCCACAACATCCCCACGGCGTTTTTCGAGACCTTCAGCGATATTGCTGCGGCGAAAGCCTACGTTGGGAAACACGGTGCGCCCATCGTTATCAAGGCGGACGGACTGGCGGCAGGCAAGGGCGTGGTAGTCGCGATGGACAAGGACGAAGCGTTCGCCGCCATCGACATGATGCTGTCTGATAACAAGCTGAGTGATGCGGGCGCGTGCGTGGTGATCGAAGAATTTCTCGAAGGCGAAGAAGCCAGTTTTATCGTGATGGTCGATGGCAAGAACGTGTTGGCGATGGCGACCAGCCAGGATCATAAACGCCTGCTGGATGGCGACAACGGACCCAACACCGGCGGCATGGGCGCGTATTCGCCTGCGCCGGTGATCACACCGACCATCCACGCGCGTGCGCTGCGCGAAGTCATCCAGCCCGTGGTGCGCGGCATGGAAGGCGAAGGCATCACCTACACCGGATTTCTGTACGCCGGCCTGATGATCTCGCCGGACGGCGGCATCAAGGTGCTGGAGTTCAACTGTCGCATGGGCGACCCGGAGACGCAGCCGATCATGCTGCGCCTGAAAAGCGACTTCGCCGCCATCGTCGAACACGCCATCGACGGTACGCTGGACAAGGTGGAAGCGGAATGGGACCGGCGCACCGCACTCGGCGTGGTGATGGCGGCAGCGAACTATCCCGGCATCCCGCGCAAGGGCGATGTCATCACCGGGCTGCCGAAGAAACTGGAAGACGCGCATGTGTTCCATGCCGGCACAACGATGCAGGACGGCAAGGTCGTCACCAGCGGCGGGCGCATCCTGTGTGTCGCCGCGCTGGGCGACATGGTCAAGGTTGCGCAGAGACGCGCCTATGAAATTGCTGACGGTATTCATTTCAACGGCTGCCAGATGCGGCGTGACATCGGCTGGCGCGCCATTACCAACAGAAAATAATTGCTCCACCCTAATGCACCTAACCGCCGTATTGCCGCTTACCTCAGACGCGGCGGTTTGATCGCCTACCCCACCGAATCTTGCTATGGCCTGGGTTGCGACCCAGACCATCGCAAAGCGGTGCTGCGCATTCTCAAGCTCAAGCAGCGTTCGCAGCGCAAGGGATTGATCCTGATCGCGTCGCACTACCATCAAGTCGCGCGTTACCTGCGGCCGATTACGCTCACAGAACAAACGAAGCTGCAGAACGATGATGCGCAAGCTATCACCTATCTGATGCCGGCGCGTCATTCCACACCGCGCTGGTTACGCGGCGCGCATGACACGCTGGCGGTACGGCTGACATCACATCCGTTCGCCAGGCAACTCTGCCGCAGTGCGGGCAGCGCCTTGGTCTCCACCAGCGCGAATCGCAGCGGCCAGCGCCCGGCAAAAACCTACGCGCAATGCCGGCGGTTGTTCGGGGGGAAGGTGTGGGTGCTGCCGGGGCGCGTGGGCAAGCGCAAGAAGCCTTCCACCATCCGCGCTTGGGCGGACGGCCTGATTATTCGCAAATAACCTGGACAAAAAACATGAATAGCTTCGATTCCGCCGCCGTCAGGAAATACCTGCTCGAGCTGCAAGAACTGATCGTCGCGCGCCTGGAACAAGTAGACGGCAAATTGTTCCGCCGTGACAGTTGGGACAGGCCGCAGGGGGGCGGCGGCATCAGTTGCATCCTCGAGGAAGGCAACGTGCTGGAGCGCGGTGGCGTAGCATTTTCTCACGTGATGGGCGACAGCATGCCGGCCGCCGCAACCGCGCATCGCCCGGAGCTGGCCGGCCGCCGCTGGGAAGCGATGGGCGTGTCACTGGTGCTGCATCCGCGCAATCCCTATGCGCCCGCCACCCATCTCAATGTGCGCATGTTCGTGGCAATGAAGGACGGCGAAGAACCGGTATTCTGGTTCGGCGGCGGCATGGATTTGACGCCCTACTATGGCTTTGAGGAAGACGCGGTACATTTTCATCAGGCTTGCAAAAATGCGCTCACGCCATTCGGTGATGACCTGCATCCAGAATTCAAAAAATGGTGCGACGAATATTTTTACCTCAAGCACCGCAAGGAACCGCGCGGCATCGGCGGTATCTTTTTCGACGACCTTGCCGAACCGGATTTTAC
>JANLID010000391.1 GCA_024654105.1 Gallionella sp.
GTGAACGCAGGCCGAGAAACTCGAAGACGTAGGGATCGCGGATGATGTGGGCTGGCAGGGCGGTCTCTGCGATTTGCCGGGCCAGATTTGAGAGCGCGACTTTGTCTTGGGAAAGGCCGCTGCGCTGGTAGTAGAGGCTGGCGATCTGGCGCTTCAGTTCGCGCACGGACCAGTTGCCCCGGATGCACTCGATCTCGTAGAAGCGGCGCTGGGTTTCGTCGGGGAGTTCCAGCAGTTCGGCGAGGTGAGAAAAGGAAAGCCGTTGGAGGAGGTCGGGCTTGCCTGAAGGAGATTCGGGAGACAGTGTCTCCCGTTTTGTCAGCGGGGCAAATTGCAGAAAGGGCTGAAGCGCAGAGGCTCCCGAGCGGGCGAGCAATTCGGGAGTCACTGTCTCCCGAATATGAGGGTAGGTTGTATATAGGAGCCGGAAGCGGCGAAGTTCGCGTGTATCCACCCGTTTGAGACCAGCCGCAGCCAGCCTTTCCGCCAGCGCAGGCAATAAACGCTCGCCGTACGCAGCCCGGTCGCGCCCCTGTTGCTCGAACTCTACGATACGATGTCCGATGAACCAGTTCCGCAGTGTGAGGCCGATGTTGACGGCCTTGGTGGCGAATTCCTGCGCTTGCTGATGGAGCTGGACAATCGAAACCACCAACGCCTCGAAGTTATCGTTTGCCGAAGGGGCGATGGATTTCTTCTTAGAAGCCATGCCCCAGTCCTTTCAGGTTGGCGCGAATCGCCTGCTCCAGCTTTGCCGACTCGGCGAATTGCCCGTTCAATTCGGCCACGAGGCGCGCCATTTTTTCCTCGAAGGGTTCGCTGTCTTCTTCGATTTCTTCGGCGCCGACATAACGGCCGGGGGTTAATACATAACCGTGGGTGGCGATTTCGGCGGTGGTGGCGGATTTGCAGAAGCCGGGGAGGTCGACATAGGTTGCTTGCCCTTCGACAGGCTCAGGGCGAACGGTAGTTGGATCGCCGCGCCAGGCATGGTAGGTGCTGGCGATTCTGGCGATGTCTTCGTCGGTCAGTTCGCGGTGCACGCGGTCGATCAGCGTGCCGAGTTTGCGGGCGTCGATGAATAATGTCTCTTTGCGGCGGTCGCGGCGTTTGCCGTCATTCTTGTTTCGAGTGAGGAACCACAGGCAAACGGGAATTTGCGTGGAATAGAAAAGCTGGCCGGGCAGCGCGACCATGCAATCCACCAAGTCGGCCTCGATAATGGCTTTGCGGATGTCGCCTTCGCCGGATTGGTTGGAGGACATGCTGCCGTTGGCGAGCACGAAACCGGCGTAGCCATCGGGTGCGAGGTGGTGAATGAAATGCTGCACCCAAGCGAAGTTGGCGTTGCCCTTGGGCGGCACGCCGTATTGCCAGCGCACGTCGTCGTCCACGCGGTGCCAGTCGGAATCGTTGAAGGGCGGGTTGGCGATGACGAACTGCGCCTTGAGGTCTTTGTGCAAATCGCGCCGGAAGGTGTCGGCCTGTTCGGGGCCGAAGTCGGCTTCGATGCCGCGAATGGCGAGATTCATGATGGCGAGGCGGCGCGTGGTGGCGTTGCTCTCCTGGCCGTAGATGCTGAGGTCGCCGATGCGCCCGCCGTGTTCGAGGACAAACTTTTCCGACTGCACGAACATGCCGCCTGAGCCGCAGGCTGGGTCATAGACGCGGCCTTTGTATGGGGCAAGCATTTCGACGATAGTGCGCACGATGCAACTGGGCGTGTAGAACTGGCCACCGTTCTTGCCTTCGGCACTGGCAAAGCGGGTGAGGAAATATTCATAAACGCGACCGAGCAGATCAACCGAGCGGTGCGATTTTGCATCCCCGCCTTCCGTAGCGGTGGCGATCAGCGTGATAGTGCTGATGAGGTCAATCAGTTCACCGAGGCGGTGCTTGTCGAGCGCGGGGCGCGCGTAATCTTTTGGCAGTACGCCTTTGAGGCGCGGGTTGTCGCGTTCGAGCGCGACCATCGCATCATCCACCACCTTGCCGATGGTAGCCTGCTTGGCAGATGCCATGAGGTGCGACCAGCGCGCTTCCTTCGGCACCCAGAAAACATTTTCAGCGCGGTATTCGTCGGCATCCTCGGGGTCGGAGCCTGCATAGTCACCCTTGCCTGCAATGAGCTTGGCGCGCATTTCCTCGAAGGCATCGGAGATGTATTTGAGGAAGATCAGGCCGAGTACAACGTGCTTGTATTCCGCCGCGTCCATGTTGTTGCGCAACTTGTCAGCGGCGAGCCAGAGCTTGGCTTCGAAGCCGATGTTGGCGGTAGAGTCGTTGTTTTTAGTTGCTGCTTTTGCCATCAGACTTCCCTGAATTTTTTATTATCGGTCAGCCATGCCGAAGAAACATAGCCGCCAAAAGGGAATGCTAGCAGATTTCGGCAATTTACTCGCTAATGCGGGACGTTGAGTAGCGTGAAAATCGAATAGCTGGCACAGGAATTCAGTGGGCTTACTGCTCCAGAGACGTCGTCTCAACGATGACCATGAACTGTTCCAGCACCTCCGGTCGCCGCTGCTTGATGAATCGGGCTACGGATTTGTTTTCCAGCAGCTTGGCCAGGTAACCACGCGCCAGCACCATATTGAGCACGTCCTGCCCGTATGTCTGTTCCACCATCTTGTATTGTCCCTGCACGTTGGCCATTTCCCGTTCCATACGTGCCATCTGCTCCTGCGTGACACCTGACCGCTTTTTCGGTTTCTTGCCTTCGATCAGCATATCCGCCGGTGTGGCCGCGAGCAGCGCATCGGCATAGCTCGTGGTCAGGTTGTTCGCGGAAATCATGAGTTCCACACATTCAACCTGCCGAATGGGTTTCATCTGCCGCAGCACTCGGGAGACGTTGGTGGTGAATTCACGATCCTTGAGTAATTCCGTGGCTTCCTCGCAGACACCATCCAGCAGCGTAGCCTTCTTGTGAATCAAGCTGACATCAACGCCCAGCGCCACCGCCAACCGGCTGGGCGAGACGCCGCGATCTATGGCGCGGCGTATCATGTAATGCTCCTGAATCGTCGAGATCCGGTTGATACGGGTGTTGTATGTATAGCTCTCGTCGTCCTTGGCTATCAGGCAGGGCGCATCGGTATAGCCCAGCTCGCGTAACGCAATCAGGCGGATATGACCGTCGAGCAACAGATGCTGGCGGGAATCATCGCTTACGGGTGCCACCGAGAGAGGCTCGATCAAACCGATCTCGGTAATCGAAGCGAGTATCTGCCGATATTTTCTGGATGTCGCCAAGCCTTCAGGCGTTTTTCGCGATGGCAGCAGATTGTCCAGAGCAACAGTCAGGGTCTCAGGAATAAATCCCAGCGCCACCTTGCTCATGACAAACTCCCGCTGCTCCAGACCCGCTCGGAGAGATATTTCGGCAGGGTGTCGAGTCCTTCCGCGCGCAGAAGATTCACGAAATTTTCGTCCGCCAGCAATTGGCGCAGTGCGCCGATGACGAATAGCAGGCGTTGCTGGACAAATTCAGCTTTCTTGACCATCAGTTTCTGGCGCTCGACTTCGCGCTGATAGGTACGCACCAAGCCGGAAGTTGATGTGTCTGCCTGCTTACGAGGAGCCGCCTTCGAGACAGTTCGCCCCAAGGTTTGTCGTTTCTCGATGATGCGCCGCACTTCCATCAACTGTTTGCCGCGCAGCTTGCCGGATTCATAGGCGTCCTGCAGTCCGGACTGCAAGGCTTTGTCGTCGTCGCCCGCGCCGACAATGGTGAGTGCTGCGTTGAGCGGGATGTGGCCTTTGCCAACCGCAACCAGTAGCCGTTCCTCGCCTTGCTCAAGGAGAGTGAGGATGCCCTGCACGTATTGCATGGTCAGCCCGGTCTTGGCGGCGATGTTCTTGGGGGTGTAGCCCTTGTCCTTGAGCTGCCCGATGCCCGCCAGAATTTCCAGCGGTCGGCTCTGACGCCGTGCAATGTTTTCCGCGAGACTCATGAGAAAAGCATCTTCGTCGCTGACATCAATTACCAGCGCTGGAATTTCTGTTTCACCAAGGGTGCGGAATGCCGTCAACCGCCCTTCGCCACAAACCAGCAGGTAACGCTTGCCGTGCTCGGTATCGCGCGGCGTGACCGAAATCGGCTTCTTCAATCCCAGCGCCTTGATGTTGCCCACGATCTCGCCGAACACCTTGGCATTTCGTTCTCGCGGGTTGAGGACATCAATCTGATCTAGCGGAATCATGCGTATCTCGCTGGTCGTGTGCCTCGCTGTCATGCTGCTCTCCGTAGTCGTGTGCGCGCTGCCATGTTGTAAAGGTAATCGAGGGAATCGAAACGGTAGCTCTCGAATTCGATGGCGTTCTGCTCGGCCAGGCTGATACGCGGCAACCAAAAATCGAGCCGGGGCAGCAGGTAGTAATCCAGCGCCGCTTGGTTGATATGGTCGAGGCGCACGGCTACTGTGATGTCGGGACACAGGCTGGTGTCGAATCGCACCTTCCAGCGGTGACTGCCACTGTCATGAGTGTTGCAACGAGCAAGCACCAGAGAGACGCTGAATTCCCCATTGACGCGCAGGATGTCGGTGGCCGGATCGCGCACGACCATGCCGCCGATGGCAGCAATCTGAGCCTCGGTTTGGGCGACAATTTCCGGGTGCATCTGGCGCAAGAAATGATTGACCTCCAGATAGCGGTAGTCGCGGTCAGGTGTAAAACCAACCATCTGGTAGGCTCGGATCAAACTGCCAAAGCGGTTGGAATAGACGGCAGCCGACGGCATCCCCTCGGCTTCATTGATGATCAGGCCGGAAAGAATTCCCTTGCTTTGATAGAGCTGGCGCAAGCGTTCGATCAGGTTCTCGTCGGTGTAGCGATGTGTCCGGGCGCGAACAATGCCTTGAGCGGTGTAGAACACATCGGGCGGAACGATAGGCTCGAAAGCGCCTTCCTTCTTGATCCACATGTCCGGGGTATTTACGACATGTATTTTTTTGAGCTTGAATGAGGTGCGATTGAAGACGTTGTTGCCGATATATTTCTCGTTGGTCAGCAACTCGTGAACGGTGGCGCGCGTCCATTCCCGGTCGAGGTCGGTGCGCACCTTCATGTCGTTCAGCCGGATGGCGATAGCCGATTCAACCAGTCCCTCGTCAATAAACCAGCGATATACCAGATTAACGATCCTGACTTCCTCCTCGGGGCCGGGCATCAGAATGACGCGATCCGTTTGCAGGCTTTTGTGCTCACCGCGAGTCAGTTCGCTTTTGATCGAGCCATGCTGGTCGAGGAGGACGCGGCGCAATCCGTAACCCGCAGGGCCACCCTGACGGTATCCCAGCTCAATCAGCCGACATTGGCCAGCAAAAACTTTCGCCGATAACTCCCGGCTGTATTCCCCGGCCATTGCCCGTTTGACGCCTTTGACGATGGTGGAGACGGGTGAGCCGTCGTTCTCAAATTGCTCGGCGCAGTAGGTAACCTGGATGCCTGCACGGCGGCAGATGTACTCGTAATAGGCACTCTCGTCGGCATCCTGAAATCGCCCCCAGCGGCTGACATCGTAAACCAGAATGATCTGGAAATCGGCGACTCCTGTCTCAACGTCCTTGATCAACTGCTGCAAGGAGGCACGTCCTTCGATACTCAGTCCGCTCTTGCCCGCGTCGGCATAGGTCTTGACTATTTCGATACCGCGCCGGGCGGCATATTCTCGAATTTTGTCGGCCTGATTCTCGGTGGAATATTGCTGGTGCTCGGTGGACATGCGCACATATTCGGCAGCGCGAAATATGGATGCCTGCAATGCTGTGCCGTCATTTGTTTCGTCTTTATCCATGCTGCGGAGCCGTCCCTTTGAATTGAATTCCCGGCTCCCGGCTTCACGGATGCGTCACGCACCTCGCATATATTAAAGGAATGGCGCGAGGCATCAATGTAGTCGTGTCGAGAGCATTTCGCGCAAGACGTTAGCAGCGGAAATCATCGCGGTCTATAGCATCTACTCTTTGCAATCAGTCCGTTTTTTTCCGAGCTGATCGCTACCGCATGAAATCAAATTGATTTCCACTATCCACGCATCCATCTTTGCAATTTTTGACGCATCAACGGGTGTAAGCCGGTAAATGCCAGACGGGACATGGCTTTCAAGCCTTGACGCGTCCATCTTTGCAATCGGCGTGTCACGACGCTTTGCATTGCGGATTTTTTGCTGGGCGCGATTGCGCTCGACATAGTCAGGATTGGAAGCGCGATATTCCCGCCAGTAATTTGGGTTCTGCTCGGCCCATGATTTTGCATGCCCCTTCTGCCCGGCCTTGTAGGTGGGATCCGTTTGACGTTTGGCCTGCTGCCAACGCCGTTTGCGCTCGCGCTGGCACGCGGGCCATGAACAGATTTGTTGATGCTGAACTTGTGGGCGCGGCACGAACTGTTTGCCGCAGATTGGACACCGCCTGCTTGCCATGAAACCTCCCGACATGGCGTGCCAACGATGTCTGCGGAGGTGAACCGCTGAATCAGGATCTCACGGATGCCCTGCTGAATACTTCCAGTGATGCAGGGGCGTGGAGCAGAGCTCGATTTCAAAGTTGAGCACCGGCACGATAACGCCAGAGACGCCGCATTTCAAAATTGAACCTCTCCCTCCCTGAATGGCAAGCCGTTGCTGCGTGCCTCCCCGCCACTTTTGTTTGATGGCCGTTTCGCAATTCCGAAATGCGTCTTTTTGGGTCACATTTCACCTCCAACCCCCCAACAATGCCGTTTCCCCCGTCTGCTTGCACTCACATGGCCCGGCCGCCCAATCGAGCACCACCGCGCCCCGCAGGACAGCGACACAATGGCCACCAACCGTGCCAAATGACGCAAGCATGAGTGACAGAACTGCCGGTCATTTAGTCCAAACACGCAGAAAATGTTCATCAAATCACTGTCCGTTACAGATGAATCTGCCATGCAAGAATGCCCAGAAGCAACAGGCTGATCAGCACCAGCAAGGCGTTGTAGCGTTTTTGCTGGGCGAGCAGTTCGTGCAGCGTCTCGTCGTCACGGTTGGCGGCATCGTTTACCAGATGGCGATGCAGCAGGCGCGGCAATTGCGGCAGCAGGGTCGCGTAGTACGGCGCTTCTTCGCGCAGCGTCTTGAGCAGGCCGCGCCAGCCTACCTGCTCGTTCATCCAGTGTTCCAGCCACGGTTTGGCGGTTTGCCACAAATCCAGTTCGGGATCGAGTTGCAAACCCAACCCCTCGATATTGAGCAGTGTCTTTTGCAACAGTACCAGTTGCGGCTGAATTTCAATGCCGAAGCGGCGCGAGGTCTGGAACAGGCGCAACAGCACGCGGCCGAATGAAACTTCACGCAGCGGTTTGTCAAATATCGGTTCGCACACCGCGCGTATGGCTGCTTCCAGCTCATCCACGCGGGTAGCGGCGGGCGCCCAGCCCGATTCGATATGCACCTGGGCGACACGCCGGTAATCGCGACGGAAAAATGCGATGAAATTCTGCGCGAGGTAATGTTTGTCGGTGTCGGTCAGTGTACCCATGATGCCGAAATCCAGCGCGATATAGCGGCCGTCAAGCGCCACTTGCACATTGCCGGGGTGCATGTCGGCGTGAAAAAATCCGTCACGGAATACCTGAGTATAAAAAATTTCCACGCCGTTGGCGGCCAGCTTGGGAATGTCGATGCCCGCCTCGCGCAGCGCGTTCGTATGGCTGATGGTAATGCCATACATGCGCTCCATTACCATCACATCGGTGCTGCAATAATCCCAGTACATTTCGGGCACCAGCAGCAGGGTTGAATCGGCAAAATTGCGCTTGAGCTGGCTGGCATTGGCGGCCTCGCGCGTCAAATCGAGTTCGTCGGCGAGATGCTTTTCGAACTCCTCGATCACCTGGCGCGGCTTGAGGCGATGGCCGTCTGCCCACAACCATTCCACCAGATCGGCCACTACTTTCAGCAGCGCGACATCGTGCGTGATGATGCCGGTGATGCCCGGGCGCAGAATTTTCACGGCGACATCGCGCCCATCCGGTAATACGGCAAAGTGTACCTGCGCCACCGATGCGCTGGCCACCGGCACTTCGTCAAAGCTTTGGAATACTTCATGCAACGGCTTGCCGTAAATCGCTTCCAGCATGGCAACGGCTTGCGCGGAAGAAAACGGCGGCACCCGGTCTTGCAGCCTGGCAAGTTCATCGGCGATGTCGGTCGGCATCAGGTCGCGCCGTGTGGATAGCATCTGGCCAAATTTGACGAAGATTGGGCCGAGATTTTCCAGCGCGAGACGCAGCCGCACGGCGCGCGGCTGTGAGGTGTTGCGCAGAAACAGCAGCATATTCAGCGGTACGCGCAGCCAGCGCACCCGCTCGTGCGCGAGCAGAAATTCGTCCAGCCCGAAACGCAGCACCACGAAACTGATTTTCAGCAAACGCAATAAACGCAACATGTCATTGATCCCACACGGCCGGTAGCATCGGCGCTACACAACGTGCCATCCTCTGGAATAGTGTGGACGAAAGAAAACGGACGCAAGTATAGCACCAGAGGTTGGGCGAAGTTTTCACGCTCCTTTGCCATGACGCGCCGGTTCGATTCCGCTACACTCTACACCATGAAAGTTGTATGTATTTCCCTGCTGACTGCGCTGCTTTCCGCCTGTACCGGCGGTTTGTGGAACAATCCCTATCCGGTTGCGGACGAGGGCAAATCGATTCTTTATACCGCCTTTACCGAGCGCCCCAAGCACCTCGATCCGGCGCAGGCTTACAGCGAGAACGAATATGAGTTTCTCGCGCAGATTTATGCGCCGCCGCTGCAATACCATTACCTGAAGCGCCCCTATCAACTGGTGCCGCTGGCGGCAGCGCAGATGCCGACGGTGCGTTATCTGGACGAGCGCCGCCGCGCGTTGCCTGACGACACACCTGCGGAAAAAATCGCCTTCAGCGTGTATGAAATCCGCATCAAACCGGGTATGCGCTACCAGCCGCATCCGGCATTTGTGCCGGAATACACGCAGCTGACACCGGGCGGCTTGCGCGACATTCATGCGTTGAATGATTTCCCGCACAGTGGCACGCGCACCGTCACGGCGGCGGATTATGCCCATCAGATCAAGCGCCTTGCGCATCCGCACCTGCATTTACCAATCTTCGGCGTGATGAGCGAATACATCGTCGGCCTGAAAGATTACGCCGCAACACTGCAACAGGCAGCGCAAAAGAATCCCGGCGCGTTCCTGGATTTGAATGCATACCCGCTGCAAGGCGTGCAGGTGATCGACGAACACACTTACCGCATCGAGATCCACGGCAAATACCCGCAATTTGCCTACTGGCTGGCGATGCCGTTTTTCGCGCCGATGCCGCATGAGGCCGAGCGCTTTTACGCACAGCCGGGAATGCGCGAGCGCAATCTGACGCTGGACTGGTGGCCGGTGGGCAGCGGGCCGTATTACCTGTCGGAGAACAACCCCAACCAACGCATGGTGCTCACGCGCAATCCGTATTACGACAGCGAAACCTATCCGGCGCAAGGCGAGGCGGAGGACGCGCGGGCCGGGCTGTTGGCGGATGCCGGCAAGCCTTTGCCGCTGATCGAGCGGGTGGTATTCAGCCTGGAAAAGGAAACCATCCCTTACTGGAACAAATTCCTGCAGGGCTATTACGACGCTTCCGGCATCAGCTCGGACAGCTTCGATCAGGCGGTGCAGGTGAACGTCGGCGGCGAAACGACCGTGACCGATGAGATGAAGGCGCAGGGCATCCGGCTATCGACCGCAGTTTCGACCTCCACCATGTATACCGGCTTCAACTGGCTGGATCCAGTGGTGGGAGGGACATGCGAAACTTCAAAGAGCGCCCCCTCACCCCAACCTTCTCCCGTGGAAAGCCCCTCACCTCAATCCTCTCCCGCCAGCGGGAGAGGAGGCGAACGTGAAAAACAACCTTCAATCCTTGGGAGAGGGGGCGAACGAAGTGATTCATCTTGCAACCCCGAGCGGGCGCGCAAACTGCGCCAGGCGATTGCGATTGCGGTGGACTTCGAGGAGTTCGTTTCCATCTTCGCCAACGGGCGCGGTATCGCCGCGCAGTCGCCGCTGCCGCCAGGTATTTTCGGCTACCGCGACGGCGGGGCGGGCATCAATCGCACTGTGTATGACTGGGTCGATGGCGCGCCGAAACGCAAATCCATCGAGGAGGCCAGGCGCCTGCTCGCCGAGGCGGGCTATCCCAACGGCATGGATGCGCAAAACGGCCAGCCGCTGGTCATCAACCTGGATACCACCGCCAGCGGCGTAGGCAGCAAGGCGCGTCTTGACTGGCTGCGCAAGCAGTTCGACAAGCTCAATGTGCAACTGGTGGTGCGCAGCACCGACTACAACCGTTTCCAGGACAAGGTCCGCAAGGGTGACACGCAGATGTTCTATTTCGGCTGGAACGCCGATTACCCTGACCCGGAAAATTTCCTGTTCCTGCTGCACGGCGCGCAGGCCAAGGTGGGCAAGGGCGGCGAGAATGCGGCGAATTACAGCAATCCTGAATATGACAGACTGTTCGAGCAGATGAAAAACATGGAAAACAACGCGCGACGGCAGGACATCATCGACCAGATGCTGGAAATTCTGCGCCACGACTCGCCGTGGCTGTGGGGATTTCATCCGAAGGATTACGTGTTACAGCACCGCTGGCTGCACAACGTGAAACCCAACGTGATGGCGAATAACAAACTCAAATACTGGCGCGTGGATGCCGGGCAGCGCGACCAGTTACGCCGCGTATGGAATCGTCCCGCGCGCTGGCCGCTGTGGCTGATGGTTGCGGCATTGTTGCTGTCCGGTGCCTGGGTGTGGCGTGCCTTGCGCCGGCGCGAGGAACAGTCATAAGGCGTTTTGCCACTGTCCGCTGCAAGTGCTCCACGAACCCCGGCCTATTCGCAGGTCTGCCGCCCGCTGTCAGTCAGCACCTCTTCGCTGATCCGGTTTCGACACGGCAAGCGACAAAATGCCGCGTGTCGAGGACGGAAAATGCCAAGTGCGGCAAATCCGAAGATGCGTGGGATACAAAATTATGGGCAATGGCTCAGGATGGGGGGCTGGCGGAATGTGGCACAGATTCAGGTGTCATATAATTCCAATTCCAGATAGAAACACTGTTAATTTTCCACCTCAAACCGTTCGGCCTGAGCTTGTCGAAGGCCAGTAGTGGTAAGGAAACTGTGGTTCGACAGGCTCACCACGAACGGGTTAGATTATTATTGTTTCTTTCTGGAAATGGAATAACGTAATGCGCCGAGCGTATCAAACAGCGGCCCGAGGAACTTCTCGTAATTCCGCCAGCGTTCCACCGACGACCGGTAGATCGGCTGGCGCACCTGCGTCATGCTGGCGGTGCGCACCGCGCGCCTGTTCTTGTCAAAGTCGAGGCAGGCATCGTTCCACTCCAGCCCGCAATACCCGACCAGACGGCGCGACTGCGCCTCCTGGTCCGCCACGATGTCTTCATACCGCACATCGAGGAAAGCTCCCTCCGGCAACACCTTGCGCCAATGCTCCATCAGGCGCGCGTAGTCGGCATAATAACGGCCCAGTTCGGCCAGGTCGTATGTGAATTCCTGCCCGTTCCTGAACAGTTGGAAAAAACAGGAAAGGCAGGTATCCACCGGATCGCGTTTGACGTGGATGATCTTCGCGTTCGGCAGCATCAGGTGGATCAGGCCGACGGCGAAGAAGTTCGCCGGCATCTTGTCGGTGATGCGCCGCGCATCGGGCGCGCGCCGCTGCAACCCGGCCACGTAATCCGCACCCCAGGCGGCAAGCCGCGCCTGGTCGAGCGAGGGCAGGTTATCCGGAAAGGCGGCGCCCGCAACATTGCGCCGCATGATCGCCTCCAGATCGGACAATTCGCCCGCACCATGAACCCCGGGGTAACTGGAGATGATCTGCTCGACCAGCGTGGTGCCGGAGCGGGGCATTCCCAATATGAAGACCGGCAGATGCGAGGGGTCGCCGCCGCGCAGCCTGTCCATCGTTGCCATATCGAAATTGCGCATGATCGAGTCGATGCGCCGTGCGGTTTCGTCCGGGTCATAGTCGAGGGTGGCACGCTTCAGTTTGTTGCCCTCCAGAAAGTGCGGAAAGGCTGTTGCG
>JANLID010000397.1 GCA_024654105.1 Gallionella sp.
CAGGGCGCGACGGTGCGCGAAATTTGCCGCCGCGCCGAAGCGAATGTTGCGGCGGTCAGTTACCACTTCGGCAGCAAGGATGGCCTGCTTGCCGAAGCCTTGAATTTCGCGCAACTCCAATCCTTGCAAGCGGCCAATATTTGCGCCGGCGGATGTCCTGAAGCGCGCCTGCGCCTGTTTATCCGCGATTTCATGCTGATGTTGTTGGACGAAAAAAACGCTTCCTCGCAATGCCGGATCATGGTGCGCGAGTTGGCCGATCCCACGCCGGCACTGGACCAGATCGTGCGTGAAGCCATTGCGCCGCTGCATGAATTTATGGGCAAGCTGGTGCGCGAAATTGCCGGCGCCGAAATCGGTGAAGCCAAACTGCGCCATTGTGTGCTGAGCATCGTCGGGCAATGCCTGTTATACCGTCATTCCCATCCGGTATTGCAGCGCCTGCATCCGGAGATGCACTATGACAACAGGGAAATCGAAGTGATAGCGTGCCACATCGCGGATTTTTCGCTTGCGGGCATCAGGCACATCTCCGGGAAAAAACCAACGTCCAAGGTGGAGTGCCTGGCCGCATGATTTATTCCATTTCTCTTTCAAAACAGCAATAACCCTGTAGGGTGCATTCCATGCACCATTGTCGTTGGTGCATGGAATGCACCCTACGATTTCACTATTGATTGAGAAATGGAATTACACAAGCGACGCAGTCTTGCAAGGCGAGACTGCGTAATTGTTCACATTGCTATTGCTTGGAAGGGCTTGCGTACACTGATCGCGCCGCGAATCTGGCCTGCAGAATAACCGGTAGCGCGATCATTGGGGTAGTGCTCAGCGAGAACGGATTTTACTGCGGGGCTGATCTGGTCTGCCGAGCCGTGGCAACCGAGACACAGCGGTTGCACCGGCAGGGCCTTGACGTAGCGGTATTCATTGCCAACCATCTCGCCCTTTTCCAGTTGGGCAGGCGACTCGCCGGCAGCAGCGCGCTTGTCGAAATCCTCGAGAGCAGCCTTTTCCCATTCATCGGGAATGGCACGCGCCTCGTTGCGCGGCTTGAGGCTGACCCGTTTGACCTTCCAGCCGGTTTCCTGAAATACCTTGCCAGCCATCTTCGGCGCCATGTCCTTGCAGACGGGAATCGCGCCTTCCGGGCCTGATTTGCTGATTTCTTCCTGCAGGGAAGCGAGCAACTTGGGCGGTATCGACATCGCTACTTTGCGCGCTTCGCCCAACAGGGCATCGTCAGCAGCCTGTGCAAGCGTGGTGACAAATGGGGCAATTAGCGCCGCCGCAGCTATTAATAATGTCTTCATGCAATACTCCTTAAGATGGGGGTTAGAGAAAAAACTTTGAAACGTCAACATTTCGTCATTGCCAGCCGGGTAACCATGAAGCGGCAATGTAGAAATAATTCGCGCTGCTGTCTGTGAAAGAAGTTACACAACCGGCCTGGATTTAATAATTAGCTTACTGGCGGTAAGCTGCGTGACACGTTACACAATATTGCATTGTTTTGTTCAACGCGCGTAATGACGTATTGATATCCTTGGTTTGCAATGCGTCGCCGAGATCGTCGCCACTCTTGTGAAAAGCCATTCCCAATGCCATAAATTTTTCATTGCCGAACATGCTGCACATCTTTTGCATTTCCGGGGTCAGGCCAAGCCTGTTACGCGCTACTTTTGAGGCGTCCTCAAACTTGTTTTCTGACATTAAACCGACAATGGAATTGATTGCATCCAAATGCTCCCGCATGTTCGATAGCTGGTGCTGTTTCATTTCCGCTGATAATTCCAAGGAGGTTCGCGTATCCATCATGCTCATGTCGTGATGATGGTTTCCATGATGCATTTTCTCATCGGCGGCGGATGCCATATTTAAACCAGCTATTCCAATGAATATAAAAATGACTATCAGAATTCTTTTCATGCTTTGAGTTCCTTGTTTTGGTTGTTTGGCAGAGCAACGCACCATTGGGCGCATCGCGTGATGTGGATTACTTTCCGGCAAGCATCCTGACAATGATTGCCTTAATACTCGCGCCAGCTTTACCCATCAGCGCGCAGAATAGGTAAAACGCCCACTACTGTCTGTGCTAAAAGTCACATAGTTTATTGTATATGTGCGAGGCCGCATCGAAGCCGCCTTCGCCCCGCCATGGATGATTCCGGCTGCGTCGCCGATAATTTATGGAGCACCAGGGACTTCGCTTTTTGCCAAAAAAATTTCCAGCAGGTCATTCAGAAAGCGCTGCCCGAGTTGCGTCGGCGCGATGCGCTGGTGATTCCTCGTCAATAGTTTGCGCTGCGCGGCCTCATCCAGTTCGCGGCGGAGAGTGAGCAGCGGCAGGCCGGTGCGCTCCTGGAATAATGCGCTATCGAAACCTTCATTCAGACGCAACGCATTCATCATGAATTCGAAGGCGAGATCAGCAGAAACTACTTCATGCTCTTCCTGCAC
>JANLID010000034.1 GCA_024654105.1 Gallionella sp.
GCGGATGGTATTGAAAGTGACGGCGATCAGCGCAAGGCTAAGCAGGCTGGCGAAAATCAGCACCGCGAGACGGCCAAACTTGAGCAGCGCTTCAAGCTTGTAGGCCCAGTCCGAATCAAGTTGCGCCAGTTCTACCCCGGACAGTTTTGCCAATTCATCGCGCAACCCATTCAGCGCCCGCACATCACCCGGTTTTGGATGAACAATGAAGGCATCCGGCAACGGGTTCTTCTCCAGCCCGCCAATCACATCGGCCAAGCCGGTGCTTTGCTCGAGCTGCTCCAGCGCTTGCGCGCGGGCGACAAATTCAACGCCGGCAATGGCCGGATGTTGCGCGAGCTGTTTGCGCAACCGGTCAACATCCTCCGTTTTGACATCCATGCCCAGAAACAGGCTGATCTGCGGCGTGCCCGAGAATTGCGCGACCAGTCCCTGCGCATTTTGCAGCAACAGGTACATGCCGGCCGGCAGGCTGAGCGCGATGCCGATGACCAGAATATTGAGAAACCCCGCCAGCGGTGAAGCGAACATGCGGCGCAACACGGCGCGCAGCACCCCGAGGTGTTGGGCGAAAGCACGCGTCATTGCAGCTCTCCATGCTTGAGCGCAAGCACGCGCACATCGGTATCCTGCAACACGCTGGCATCATGGGTGGAAATCAGCAGGGTGACGCCGACCTGGTGAAAGGATTTGAAAATTGCCATGATCTCCTGCGCATAGGCCGCATCCAGATTGCCGGTCGGCTCGTCGGCCAGCAGAATGGACGGGCGGTTGACGATGGCGCGCGCGATGCACAGACGTTGCTGCTCGCCGCCGGACAGCGCGATGGGATTGGCTTTTTCGCGCTTGAGCAGGCCAACCTTGTCCAGCGCGGCGCGCACCCGTTTGCCGCTTTCGCGGTGATCGAAGCCGCAGATTTGCAGCGGCAACAGCACATTGTCGAACACACTGCGGTCAAACAATAATTTGTGATCCTGGAAGATGATGCCGAGATTGCGGCGCAGATAGGGCAATGCGCCGCCCTTGAGCACGCCGACGTTCTGGTTATTCACCAGCACGCTGCCGGAATTGGGGCGCTCGATCGCCGCGATGAGCTTGAGCAGTGTGCTCTTGCCCGCGCCAGAATGCCCGGTGAGGAACACCATCTCGCCCTCGGCGATGTCGAATGAGACATTTTTCAACGCCTCATAGCCGCCGGGGTAACGTTTGTGGACTTGGTTGAACGAGATCATTCGTCCAAACCCAGTACCGCCGCGACAAAATCTTCCACGACGAACATGCACAAATAACCGTAGGGTGGGCTGTGCCCACCATATCGGGCATAGCCCGACCTACATTTGGCTGATTTTTCAGAAATCATTCATCCAGCCCCAGCAAAGCCGCAACAAAATCCTCCGCGACGAACGGGCGCAGGTCATCCAGCCCTTCGCCGATGCCGATGAAGCGCACCGGGATCGGATGCGCCCGTGCGATCGCGGCGATCACGCCGCCCTTGGCGGTGCCATCCAGTTTGGTCAGGATCAGCCCGGTCACGCCGAGCGCCTCGTCGAAGGCCTTGACCTGCGAGAGCGCGTTCTGCCCGGTGTTGGCGTCCAGCACCAGCAGCACTTCATGCGGCGCGACTGGCGATGTCGGTGTTTCTGGCATTGCCTTGGCAATCACGCGCTTGACCTTTTTGATCTCTTCCATCAAATGCGCCTGCGTGGTCAGGCGCCCGGCGGTATCGGCCAGCACCACGTCGATCTTGCGCGCCTGTGCGGCTTGCACGGCGTCATAAATTACCGCGGCGGCATCGCCGCCTTGTTGCGCGATGACCATCACGTTGTTGCGCTCGCCCCAGATCGTCAGTTGTTCTCTTGCGGCAGCACGAAACGTGTCGCCGGCCGCGAGCAGCACCGACAGTCCCTGCGCTTGCAGGTATTTCGCCAGTTTGCCGATCGAGGTGGTCTTGCCTGCGCCATTCACCCCGCACAGCATGATGACAAACGGCTTACGGGTCTTTACTTGATCTTGGGCAAGCAGCGGTTGTGCCAGCGGCTTGAGCAACTTGAGCAGGCAATGCGCGAGCGCTTCCCTGAGTTCCGCCGCCTCGCCCAGATGATGTTCTTTGACGTAATGGCGCAGGTCGGCGAGCAACGCATTGGTCGCGTCCATGCCGACATCGGCGGTGATCAGGATGGTTTCCAGTTCCCCGTAGAGATCGTCGTCGATCTTGCCGCCGCTGCCGAACAGGCCGGTCAACTGGCTGCCGGTGCGCGCCAGGCCGAATTTCAGACGCGCGACCCAGCCGTTGCCGGGCTTTGCTTGCGGCGATTCCGGGAAACTTTTTTTCAGGAAACTGAACATTAGCAAGGCGTTCCGGGTATGGGTAAATGGGGCATAAGGCGCAGGCATTTTATGCTGATTAAAGGTTCTAGGGCTAGGCACATGAGGAATTATCTGTTTTGCATCGTACTGTTGCTGGGAGGCTGGGAGGCTGGCAGTCTGCCGCGCAGGCGGAGGTATTTGAACGCACGCTGGCGAACGGGCTGAAGGTCATCGTCAAGGAAGACCATCGTGCGCCGGTGGTGGTGCAGCAAATCCGGTACAGGGCGGGCGTCCGGCATTCCATCCTTCATACGCTTCCTCGAATCTCATCTTCCGTATCTCCTGTAGCACTTTTGTCGGTTTCATATCGCCCTCCTCGGGCAATATGACAACCGGACAGATTGCGTGCTACAAAACCGGACAGGTCAAAAGCTCGCAACAAATGATGATTTGGATGTTGACTTTGGTTTTGAAACTAGACATTATTCGTCTGCGTCGCTGCCCAATAACTTTTATGCTGGTACAGAATAATAATAATAATAAAGGAAACGCTGATTAAGTCCGTTCGCACTGAGATTGTCGAAGGGTGAACGATTTAATTCATTGATTTATAAGTCCCGCCGTTCGTGGTTCGACAAGCCAACC
>JANLID010000045.1 GCA_024654105.1 Gallionella sp.
CGCCTTGCTGTAGTTGCCGGAGGACGCCGCCTTGCTGTAGTTGCCTGAGGACGCCGCCGTGCTGGAGTCGCCGGAGGACGCCGCCGTGCTGTAGTTGCCGGAGGACGCCGCCGTGCTGGAGTCGCCGGAGGACGCCGCCTTGCTGTAGTTGCCGGAGGACGCCGCCTTGCTGTAGTTGCCTGAGGACGCCGCCGTGCTGGAGTCGCCGGAGGACGCCGCCGTGCTGGAGTGGCCGGAGGACTTGTCAGCCGCTTTCGCGTTCGTAAAAGTCCATTTAATTTGAGCCGCAATCAGCGCGGGAATGGATAGTGCGGCTTTAATCGTGATTGACTTACCAACGCGCTTTGTATCGTCGCGTTTCTCATCGCTCACGCCACCGAGTTCAACTTGTGCGACTGGCGCAGTTATCGGGTAATAATTCCAGACATCAAGCGGCGCTTCGCAGGCATGGAAGCCGGAATTGCAGAGCGAGACAGGGCCGTCGTGCGTGTAGGTCTTTCCGACCTCATATTGAAAACCTTTGCACTTCCAATCCGCGCCGAAAGCCTTATACGCGACGAGCGTTTTGCTCTCGGCTATTTTGGTTTGCGGCTTCGCTGCTGCCTGCTTCGCCATCTGTGCTCCTCGTGCGCCCGGGTGGGCTGACAGTTCGAAGCGTAGCAAAGCTTTGCTAGGATTGCAAGCAAAACTTTGCTTGACCTTGAAAAAGGTGGGGCGCAGAATGGGCAAATCAGGCCCGGATCCCGGCAGCCGCCGGGCGGGTCAGGGACTACGGAGGTGGGTTATGGGTGAAGCGATTGCAGGCGAACTCGAGTTGAACCTGGAACCCGAGAGCTTGGCGGCGTTGCGCGAGGTCGGGCTGATCGCGGAGCGTGCTCGATTGTTAGGTGACGAGGAAGTGCTATCGGCCGCCGGTAGCGTTCTTTATGACTTTCCTGAAAGCCTCGAACGCGTTCCCGGTGATCTTCACGGTCTTACCGCAACCGGGGCACCGAAACTGACGTGTCTTTTCAAGATCAAAGAATCGCTGCTCGCTCGTATGCTTGCACTCCGGGCACTCGACAGGTAGCGAGGCGTTCGGATTCGGTGTGAATTTGAACATTCGATCCTCCGTCTGACTACCGCCGCCGGCACTGCGCCCGCTCGGTGCGGTCCTTGATCTTCGCCGTGACTACTTTCAGCGCGCGCACCCACAATGAGGGCAGACGGCGGCGGTAGGGTTAAACGGCTTGCCACACGCCTTGCATTCAGGGGCAGCAGCGATCTGTAATAGTCCCTTAATTTCGACAAGGAGATGGTTCGTCTGCTTGGCCTCATCGAGAATTTTCTGCATTTTCGGCTGCATCCCAAATATGGCGAACGGCAGGAAAAACCACAAGACGGCGAGCACGAGAAGAAAGAGCGCGCCGATTACATAGAGGGGTTCCATTCTGTGCCTCCGCTATTGTCCCGGCCTAGTGGATTGTGGGCGGCTCGTCTTCTTCGTCCGCGAATAGCCCCGAATAGGGGGGGGGCGCCGGGGTATCAGGCGGGCTATCCTTGACTGCGCTGTTGGGTGGCTGCGTGTCTTGTGCAAGCGCGGATGTCAAGGTATGGGTGAGTGTCTCACTGAGCGTGGCTGGGTCGATCAGTAGTTGCCAAACTTCCATCCCGAAGGCATGGGCGACACTTTCGACTTCGGCGAGTTTAGGAGACGCTGTTTTGCCGCTGATTGTTGGCGCTCGATCTCCTGGCCGAAGCATGAGACTTACAGCGGTCTGTGCTACCCCCGAGGCGTCCGCAATCTGCTTCTGCGTCCGTAAGACGACCGAACCCGCCCTGAGACGTTGCAGGTTCCTGGCAAGAATCTGTGGAGAGGTGATTGGTCGGCGTTTTTGCATGAAATAAGGGTGACTTAACGGGCTAGCAAAGTGTTGCTTGCGTTTCCAGCAAAACTTTGCTACTGTTTCGTGCATGGATACACCGATTCTTGAATTTGTCATGGGTGAGCTTGAGGCCCGGAAAGGAAACTGGCCCGACATCGCCAAGGAAATAGAGCCGGATTCGTGGACATCGTATTACTCCTGGCTGACGAAGCTCGCACAGGGCCGCATACCGGACCCGAGCGTGAACAAAATCCAGCGGCTTGCTGACCATTTTCGCGGCCAGCAACGGACGGCGCCAGCCACCGAGCGCGCCGCATGAGCGAGCAGTCCGCCTTCCGTGTTAATGCCGCTCTCCTGGAGCATCTTGAGGCCCGGCGTTTTCAAGCGCATGAAGTGCCCGATCTATGGCGTCTCGCACCTCACGAGCTTGGGCAGGGTGAAACACATACCTGCGACCCGGGTCCGCTTCTTCGATCCCTTGCATCGAATGCGACAGGAAGCCGAAGCGAATGAACAACGCCCCGTATGCAGGGATGGCGCGCACCTCGTACTCGGTTACAGGGAAGAGCGGCAGTTCATCTTGTTCCATGGAGGCCCCTTTCGTGAAAGTTGATGGGTTCAGCGATCTACAACTTACCACGGCTGGGGCCTCCGCCTCATTCAAGGGGCCGCGGTGAGTTTGCGCGGAAAAGATTTCCGTTGCGAGATCGATCCCGCCCTGCATGAGCATCTGCGCATCATGGCCGACTTTCAAGACAGCGACATCGGCCAACTCGGGGCGAAACTTCTCGAAAAAGCGATTGTTGGTGAGTTCCACGAATTCACGATACTCGCTGAGCGCATGGCGCGTTGCGGAATCGTGCGGAAAGTGGCGGAAGACTCGAAATGACCGCCATCCGCACCGGTTACTTGCGCCAATACCGTCACCAGCAGCCCCACGACTCTTTGTGGCGCGAGTACGAGGCCCGGAAGCAGGAGTACCTCGCCCGGCACCCGGACGCGCCACAGACGGCTTACGAGGCCGAGATGAAGCGGATCCGGGATGAGCTAGGGGTGGCGTGATGGCGATCAGCAAGCAACTCCTGCAGGCGATCGCCGTCACCTCAGAACTGACCGGCACGCAGCTATCCGAGGCCGCGGCGCGCGTCATGGCGCAGGATCTGGCGCGTTACCCGGAGCAACAGGTACTCGGAGCCCTAACGCGCTGCCGGCGCGAGCTACGGCCCCACGGATTGACCATAGAGGCCGTCCTGACCCGCTTGGACGATGGCCGCCCGGGTGCTGAGGAAGCTTGGGCCATGATGCCGCGCGACGAAGCGCAGTCCGTGGTCTGGACCGACGAAATGGTGCAAGCCTGGGGCATCGCGCAGCCCCTGCTTGAAGAGGGCGATCAAGTCGCCGCGCGCATGGCCTTCGCGGAAACCTACCGGAAGCTGATTCAAGCGGCCAGGGATACCGGCCAAGCGGTAAAGTGGACGCCGAGCCTTGGGCACGATCCGCACGGCCGGGAGTCGGTACTGGTCGACGCCGCCCGGCGCGGCCGGCTGACGCCGCAGCACGTCGCCAAACTCCTACCGTACCGGGAAGAACCTCACCCGGAGATTGCCGCGCTGCTCGCCGGCCAAAAACAGATTGAGGACAAAGTGGCATGAGCAAAACAGACGCTTGGCTGCCCCTCTACGTCGCCGACTATTTGGCGGCCACGACGCGGCTAACGACCGAACAGCACGGGGCCTACCTGCTCATCATCATGGACTACTGGCGCAACGGCGCGCCGCCGGATGACGATGTGGTGCTGGCGCAGGTAACGCGCATGACGCTTGCTAGGTGGAAAGCGCAGCGTGGAGTCATCGAGCGGTTCTTCCAAGTCAGTGGGAAATGCTGGCAGCACAAGCGCATTAACGCCGAAATTGAGAGAGCAAAAGCCAAGCAAAAAGCCAAGCAAGAGGCTGGCAAACTTGGTGGCGAAGCGAAAGCAAAAGCTCTAGCAAACAGTGTAGCAAACGCCAAGCTAAAAGCTACACCTTCACCTTCACCTTTACCAAAGACCTTTACCGGCACCGAGAAACCGTCACCGGCACCTTCACCGGAAATCAAAACCGAGCAAAGTCAAAACCTCTCCGCTGCCGCTGACGCGGCAACGGCCCCGAGAGCGAAGTGTGGCAACGTCAAGGCAAAGTCAGAAGCGCATACAGGGGAAACCTGGACGGCCTACTCTAGCGCCTACGAGGAGCGGTATCACGTACTGCCGATGCGCAACGCCAAGGTCAACGGAATGCTGGCGCGGTTCTGCGAACGCATCCCGCTCGATGAGGCGCCGGGTGTCGCCGCGTTTTTCGTCCGCAGCAATCGCGGTCTTTACGTCAACTCCAGGCACGCTGTTGACCTCCTACTACGGGACGCCGAGGGCTTGCGAACTGAGTGGGCAACCGGACATCACGGAACCGAGACCGAGGCCCACCAAGCAGACAAAACCGCCGCCACTGGCAACGTGTTCGGGAAACTCATTGCCGAGGCCGACGAAGCCGAAAAACTCGCAGCTAATTTAGTTTCGCAGTGATGAGCCAGTGCGATCAAATCCTAGACTGGATGCGCACGCAGGGCAGCATCACTCCCGCGCAGGCCTACGAGCGCTTCGGAATTCTCGATATGCACAGCCGAGCCGCTGAACTGCGGGAGCGTGGCTACAACGTAATTTGCCAGATCAGGACAAGAAACGGAAAGCGATGGGGCGAATATTTTCTTGCGCGCGAGGATATATTTGCATGAGCGACCGCTTCATGGTTGATCACACCTACAACGCCGGCACCGATAAAAAGCCCGACTGGCGTCGGCTGCGCTACATGATCTCGGGCAGCAATATTCAAGACCGTTTCCAGGACCGGAACGCGCACGAGCTGGCGATGGAAAAGACAAAGGCGATGTTGAAGGGGAGGGAGGCATGAGTAACGCCATTCGGATGACTCCAGAGGCCGCGGCTGCCGCTCAAGCCAAGGCGCTTGATGGCTGGCGCCGGCAAGGGACTGTCAGGACGCACCACCTGAGCAACGAGGAGGAGGTCATAGGGTTCGGGCATGCACAGGATGGGAAGTCGCCCCAAACAGCCGCATTTCAAGCCGCGCAGGCATTGAAAATAGGCACGCTCGCCGGGAAAGCTAGCCGGTCGAAGTATGGGGCGGTCAAGGTCTACGTGCCGGGCGGAAACGAGAGGTTCGACTCAAAACTCGAATACCGCTGCTGGCTGGAGCTGGTGCAACGTCAGGCGCTGGGGCAGATCAAAGGGCTGCGCCATCATGTGAAATTTAGCCTGTTCATGACCGGCGGTGAGCACTACGGGGTGTGGACAGCCGATTTCGTGTATGAGATGGAAGATCCTCAAGGCTGGCGTCGTGTGGTTGCGGACGCCAAATCCGCTCACACCCATAAGCTCCCGGCATGGCAGAAGATCAAGCTGTTGATGAAAAATTGTCATGGAATGGATGTAGTGGAATTACCTTAACTCAACGGAGGCAATATAGGCGAAGCACAAACAGTAATCAGCATTACCGACACTGGACTGAGCGCGTTAGGCAAAGGCATGCACTTGAACGAAATCCGTGTAGCAATCCCGGAGCTTGAAGCCGCGTGTAATCGCGCTATCGAGGCCGGCGATGAGTTTGGCGAACCGTGCAAACTGGTCGGGCTAAAGGCTGGCACTGATCCCGCGGTTATCAAGACATTCATCGCGGCACGCTGCAATGACCGGGTGAAGAAGACGGAGAGCAAGGCCGAACAGCTTTCGATTCTGTTTGACGAGTGCAGCGCGTAACGGCAAATGTCAACAGTTCTTATCACCAAGGACAACACAGGCAAGCTCGCTGGCTTTGGTGAGAAGGGCGAGCGGGCCTATGGCCGCTTCCTTGCCGCGGTGAAGAAGATGGAGCAGGGCGAACTGCTTTCATTCAGCTACAAAGTCCCGCGCTCGCCTAAGTTTCACCGGCTGCATTTCGTTATGTTGGACGCGCTGTTCGAAGCACAAGAGCAATTCGCCGACGATTACCAATTTCGCAAGTGGGCTGAGGTCGGGGCAGGGCATTGCGACTTCGTGCCTGGGCCTACTGGCCGCATGGTGGCACTCGCTAGGTCGATCGACTACGAGAGCCTTGACGACGCTGAGTTTAGCGACATGCACGACGCCGTGAAGGCGTTTTTCAAGTCCACGCACGCCAGTCATTTTCTGTGGCCGCACTTGCCGGACGCGGAAGGCGCGGAAATGGTGCGCGTGATCCTCGTCGAGTTTGAGCCGGAGTGGGCATGACCGACTGGTGGAATGATTTGCTGGCAGAACATGCGGCAGATGGCCGGTGTGATGCCGATCTCGGAGTATATAGGCCACCCTGGGCCAGTGAGGCTGATGATCCACAAAACCAGGATGAGAATGTTGCATATCGACGTGGTTTTGATGCGCGACGACGGGAATTGGGCGAGGCGTTTAAATGGGCATGAGCGCCGCCGCCAAGCGTCACCTTGCCCGCATCCATACCCTGCGTTGCATCGTTTGCTGGGAGAAATACGGCCGCGTGGTGCCATGCGCCGAAGCCCACCATCTCGATTTTGTGCGCGGCGCGCATTCCTCGTGGGCAACGATTCCGTTGTGCAAGGAATGTCACGAGGGGATGCGCGCGAATCGGCGTCGAGCTTTCTATCTAGCGCACAAGCTGTCGGACGTGAAACTTTTGGTGTGGACCGTTAAGGAGCTACTTGCATGATCGAACAAAAAACGCTGTTGGACTGGACTACCTACCACGCCGAATGTCTAGCCGTCATGCGCGCCAACACTGTCCGATGGATGGCCGATGGCATCGTTAAGCCCAGCGATGTCAGGATCCGCGCCGGCAAGGTGATGTCGGCCAATCCTGGGGCGAGGAAAGCGAATGCAGGCTGAAACTGCCATGCCTATGCCAGTTGGGCCAGCCCAAGCTGTGCTGTCAGACGAGGATGATCGGTGGGTGTCGGAAAAGCTGTCGAAGTGGGCCCGGTGGATGCGGCGCGCCGATGAAATAGTCGGCACCGGCTACCTCAAGCGCTCCCCCGGCCTGCATGGCTTTACCCACGACGGCCGCGGCGATAAGGACTACGACAAGCTGGACGGCTGGATCGCCGAAGCCGTGGATTCTTGCATGGCGTCGCTGTCGCTGGCTGAGTGGGCGGCTGTGCAGAATCACTGGCACCTTGCCGTGTTCAAGTTCCCGCGCGGCAATCAGTTCAGCCTGTACCTGAGTGCCAAGGTGAGGCTGATTCCGATGTTGAGACGACGGAATGTGGTGTAGGGGCTTGACAATGGGTTTTGAAGAGCGGAGGATCAAAAATCTGGGTGGGGAAAGTCGCGCCCAAAATTCCTGAAGCCTCGCCAAGTCGCGGGGCTCTTTTCGTTTCAGCCGCGGGTTAGTGGATTGGTCCCATGCCAGGCTCATAACCTGGAGAGCCCGTTCGATTCGGGGCCCGCTACCGACCTCCCTGCCGACCACGCCCGGGCCACTCCTCCCGGCATGGCGGCCAGCAGACGCAGCCAGACTGACGCCTGCCTTGCCAGGCTATGACCGGGCTACTTTACACGGGCACTTCCCGCCCTGAGCATATGAGGCCATGTCCCGGCTGTCGGAAAGAATAGGGATCGGCTACTGGCAACCCAGCCGCCCGAGCTTACACAGGCAAGGGACAAACGCGCGAACTGCAATTGAGGCCCGAAAGGGATAGACGACTGGCTCACGATACGAGCGCGCGCAATATAAAGCATGTGTCGCAAGTACCCACGTACCGCTGCGCCCTTCTGCTGCTATCTGGTAGGTCACGGATAGAATTCAAGGCAGACGGGTTGCCGCTGCTTTATGTGTTAGCATTAATTGCGTCTATGGTCGCCGGGTTGCCACCTTATGACCCATAGACAGTCCCCCGGCTGTGTGTACAGAGCGGGGGACACCTTATTAAAACGGCTGATGGCTCCATAAAAGGAACTTATCATCCGTTTCCAGTCAAGCCGTTCTGTCTCACAGATCGGCTCGCGGCCGACAGTCCCGGCAGTTCATGGTCCGGGCCAGGCCGCACCTATTTGCGTGGTGGCAGGATGACAGGCGGGGCAGGGATGGCCCACTGTGCGCCGATCTTGATCGCCCCCTTGATCCTCCCCTGCGCGCACAGGACTTTGATGCGAGAGCGGTCCAGGTGCAGGGCGAGGCCAGCTTGGGTGGCGGAGAGCAGCTTAATCATTTTTGATTGCACCAAGTCTGGTACTCGGCGCGGCTGTGGAAGGCGGCATACCCGCCAGTCACTTTGACGACTACAGAGGTTCCGGCCGGCGCGTACTTGGTTGCGGTCTTGCGGGTCAATGCTGGCGTATTATCAGGCTTGTAGATCATGGTCATCGTGGTCTCCTTGGGGTTAGCTGCTAAATCCGTGCATCGGGAAATGGGCGGCTTTGATCTCGGTCCAGTTTGACGCTTTGCGGCACACGTCGATCACCTCGGCTTGCGACATTGATCCGATTTCCGGCGAGGTCCACCGGCCTTGATCGTCTTGGTTAAACACTTCGGTCCGCGCTTGGTAGGTCTTGCGGGCGGGGATGTTGGCGGTGATTTGCGTGGTCATTTGCGTCTCCTGTTGTATGATGTAAGTATAGCCGACTGGCTATAGATGTCAAGTACTATTTCCAATTATTTTTAGCTGTATAAATATACAGTTACCGGCGCCCACGGATATCAGCACGGATGCCCTGCCTCGGGAGTCTGGGGTGCAGAGCTGGCGCAACGGGCGCCAAACGAATGAGGGCCAAGCATGGCGAAGAAGTCAGGCTGGCCTACCACGTCCCGGCATGAGCGCGGATATGGCAACGCATGGGACAGGCTCAGGCTGCAGATCCTGCGCCGGGACAACGGTCTGTGCCAGTGCTCGCAGTGCCAGGGCGGGAAGTTGCGCGTCACCATGGCAAGCGAGGTCCACCACATCAAGATCAAGGCTGACGGCGGGACGGACAGCATGGACAACCTGCAGGCCGTTGCCCATGCGTGCCATGAGCGGCTCACAGCAGCTGAGCAGGGGCGCGAGATCAAGGCCAAGGTAGCAATAGGGCTCGACGGCTACCCGATCGCACAGTGAGGCATCAGACGGGGAGGGTGAATCTTATCTCCACAGCTTTTCCGGGTAGGAC
>JANLID010000074.1 GCA_024654105.1 Gallionella sp.
AACCTCCATCTTGCCAGCAATGGCCGCCCTTCTCTACCTCTTTTTGCTCCCAATTTGGCGGTTAATTCAGCTCAGGTAGGGAGTTTTGCAAGAGCCTCATGAATATTGCGTTTACCTGATGGACTCCGTTTGCATGCTGATGATCGTTGAATATGTAATTGGAAAAAACTGCGCAATCGTACCCGGGCTGCGTACGGCATGGTATGGTATCAAACAGCGGCAAAGCAAGTCAAGCACAAAGAATCAAGCCTGTCACCGCACGATGGAAAACCCGGCGCGCAACTGCGCGGGATGCCGCTGATTGTAGTCGAGCACGGTCTCGCCATAACCGCTGAATAGCTGGAGGTGCAGAAAGCCGCCGGTGCGCGCAAACAACGGCTTGCGGAACGGCACGGAGATATCGAGCTGCGTGCTGGTATGGCCGGCGGTGCCGGCACGCAAGCGGCCGGACAATATCCATGCTCTTTCGTCGCCGTAGCGCAGCAGCCAGTCCGCGTAACCCCGGAAGTGGGCGATATCTGGGTTGTCGGTTTTATCCAGATAGCTGTGGAAGCGCGGCGCAAAAATCAGCGACTTGCCATCGTTGAAATCGGCGCGCCAGGCCGGCTGAATGTACGCAAGATCGATGCTGCGCGAGTTGATGCCGTCCTTGCCGTTGGATTCGTGCTCATAGCCGACGCGCAGGTAACGCGGCATCGCCTCGCTCTCGTCGAGGCGTTTCTGCCAGAACAGGCTGGGGCGGTAGCTGGTATCGTGAAACGGTTTGGAATCAACGCCCATGTCCCAGACGGCAGTCTGAGTGTAGCCGAAATGCAATTTGCCGAGGGCGGGCAGCCATTGCGCCGGCGTGGATTCCTCATCGAAGATGCGGTACTTGAAGCTGAGCTGGTAGCGGGCATTCAAGGTGTTGCGCGCACCAAGCAGGAAATAAACCGGCTCATGGGCGGACAGCGCCGGCTCATCTTCGGGAATCGGGTCGATCCTGCCGACGGTCTCCGGGAATACCTTGGCCGGCTACCCGGCGGGGGCGGTAGCCAGCAACATCAGGCGGTTGGACGCGACATCAGCCAGTTCGACCTTAAATTCTCCGTTCAAATGCGGCAGCATCGCGCTATAGGTGCGGCGTGAGCCACCTGCAGGCGCGGCGGCATCGGCACGGAACACGATAATTTCGGTTTTCTGGTTGGTGGCCAGCTTGAGTCGCAGGAATTCTGGCCAGGATGTGTTTTCGTCCGGGCGGACGGTTTCCAGTTGCAGTATTGCGCCACTCTGCACGGCTTCGCCGGGCGTGGCGATGATCCAGCCGGGCGCGGCCAGGGCGGTGCAGGAGAAAAGCAGGGCAGCGAACGCCGGCAGAATGAGTGAAGTAATTTTCATGATGTTTCAGAGTGTTGAAAGTGTGGCCGGCGCAGGTGCTTCAAGCGGTTTTCTATGGTTGCGGTTGCGCCTCTGCAGTAGACGGCTTCTTTGTGCTGGTTACCGATGTTTCGCCGTCAAGCAGCCGCATCGCCTTGACCGCTTGCTGCAAGGCGCGGTGGGTGGCGCTGGCGGCACGCAGGCGCGCGTCCATTTCCGCCACGGGCAGGTCTCCCTGGGCACCCATCTCAAGCAGCCGTGATTTCAGCGATTGATAATGATCTTCGAGCGATTGCAGGCCAGCTTCGACATGACTGATGTCATTCGGTTTCATTTCCGGATCGGCGGCATCCAGCAATGCCTCGGCTTGCGCGGTGAACTTGCCGGCTTCGGCAGGCGCAGGTGTTGCCGTTTCCCGCGTGGCCGCCGCCGCTTCCAGCGCCAGCTCGGCCAGCGTTTCGTAATAGCGCGCGATGCGCAGGATACCCGGCAGACGCTGCGCGCTGTCGGGCGGCATGCCGGTGCGGTTCAAACGCGCGATGAAATCGGCGATGGCGAGATTCAGGCTGGCGACGATCTGCTGGTCGCGCGCCAGCTTGTCCGCCGCAGTGCCGTCCAGCGCTTCGCGCATCATGCGCAACGCGATGCCGCCCATGCGTTGCACCTCACGCTTCAGCGCGTTGAGCGCCAGGGCGGACACCTCGGCCACGTTGGCATCCAGATAACGGGGGCGTGCCTCGTCCTCTTCCGCAGTGCGGAAACGCCTTTCCAGAAAGCGCGTCAAGTGACCGGCCAGCGGCCACATCAGCGCCACGCCGAGCAGGTTGAACACCGTATGGAACAGCGCCAGCGTGGCGGCCGGTGCGGCATCCAGTTCGAGCAATTCGCGCAGCACGCCGATCAGCTCGATCAGCCAGGGCAGTAGTAGCAAAGCGACGGCACCGGTCAGCACGTTGAACAGCACATGCGCACTGGCGGCGCGTTTCGCGTTAGGAGTCGCGCCGATGGCGGCGATCAGCGCGGTGACCGTGGTGCCGACATTGGCGCCGATCACCATACCCGCCGCGCTTTCGATCGTAATCAGGCCGCCCTGGGCTGCGGTCAGCGCGATGGTGAGCGAGGCGCTGGACGACTGCATCAGTACCGTCATCAGGATGCCGGAAAGCACCATCATCAGGATGCCGGTCATGCCGTCGAACTCGTTCAGCGAGAAGCCGGACGCGAAACCGGTGAAGGATTCCCTCAGCATATCGATGCCGAGGAACAACACGCCGAATCCGGCCAGCGCCAGACCCAGCGCGCCACGCCGGCTGTTTTCGCCGGAGAGGCGCAGCGCCATGCCGATGCCGATCAGCGGCAGCGCCAAGACATCGATCTTGAATTTGAGTCCGACCAGCGCCACCAGCCAGCCGGTCATGGTGGTGCCGACGTTGGAGCCGAACAACACCCACAGCGATTGCCCCAGCGTCAGCAGACCGGCGTTGACGAAGCCGATGGCGGCCACCGTCACCGCGCTGGAGGATTGCACCATTGCGGTGATCAATGCGCCGGCCACCAGTCCGCGCAAACGGGTCTTGGTCGAGCTGGCGAGGATGCGCGACAATGTCCGTCCGGCGGCCAGCTTGAGACCGTCGGTCATCAGCCCCATGCCGAGCAGGAACAGGCCGATGCCGCCGAGCAAACCGCCGTATGTCACCCAGTCACTCACTGCCGACCCGTTTTGCGCGTATTGATACTGCGTATCGCCAGTTTTTCCACCTCGACCGCAATGAACAGCAGTACGCCGAAGCCTGCTATCAACCCCCAAGCCGCCGCGTCGAGGGCGACCACGCCGAACATTTTTTGCATGAACGGCAGATAGGTGAATAACGCCTGAATGACGACCAGCACGCCAATGCTCAGCAGCACGTAGGGATTGCCGCTGAAATCCTGCCAGTTGCGCACCGGCGCGAGCAGGTAGCGGCAGTTGAACAGGTAGGCGATTTCGCCCACTACCAGCGCGTTGACCGCTACGGTGCGGGCGGTCTCGAGGCTGTCGCCGCGCGCGATCACCCACAGGAACAGCGCGACGACTCCCAGCGCGAGCAACACGGAGACGAAGCTGATGCGCCAGATCATGAAGCCGGACAGGAGAGGCTCATCGGCGGCGCGCGGCGCGCGGCGCATCACGTCGGGCTCGGCTTTTTCGAACGATAGCGCCAGCGCCAGCGTGACGGCGGTCACCATGTTTACCCACAGGATCTGCACCGGGGTGAGCGGCAGCGCCATACCGAACAAAATCGCGATCAGCACGATGCCCGCTTCGCCGCCGTTGGTCGGCATGATGAACACGATGGCTTTCTTGATGTTGTCGTAGATGGTGCGGCCTTCCCGCACCGCGTGCGCGATGGTGGCGAAGTTGTCGTCCGCCAGCACCATTTCTGCCGCTTCCTTGGCGACTTCCGTGCCCTTCATGCCCATCGCCACGCCGATGTCGGCACGCTTCAGCGCGGGCGCGTCGTTCACGCCGTCGCCGGTCATGGCGACGATTTCGCCGTTGGCCTGCAACGCGGTGACCAGTCGCAATTTATGTTCCGGGCTGGAACGCGCGAACACGTCCACCTCGCGCACCGCCTGGCGCAGCGCCTCGTCGTCCAGCGCGTCCAGTTCGACGCCGGTCAGCGTGCGGCCATTGCCGATGCCCAGTTGCATGGCAATGGCGCTCGCGGTGTCGGCATGGTCGCCGGTGATCATCTTGACGCGGATGCCCGCCGCGCGGCAGTCGCGCACGGCGGCGATGGCTTCCTCGCGCGGCGGGTCGCTGATGCCGACCATGCCCAGCAGGGTGTATCCGCCCTCCATGTCGGCGAACTTCAGTTCGCGCTGATCGCCGTCAACTGCCTTCATCGCCAGCGCCAGCACGCGCTGCCCAAGCGCGCCGGTCTCGGCCATTTGCGCGTGCCAGTACGGCAGATCGAGCGGCACGTCCTCGCCCAGGCCGCGCTGCTGGTTGCACATCGCCAGCACCTGCTCCACCGCGCCTTTTATAAAAATGAAGGCATGTCCGGCGTGATCGTGGTGCAGCGTCGCCATGAAACGGTGCTCCGATTCGAACGGAATATGATCGGTGCGCGGCAGGGCTTCATGCTCGAATTCCGCGTCCATCCCGGCCTTCAGCGCCAGCGGGATCAACGCGCCCTCGGTCGGGTCGCCCGCGATATGCCACTGTCCTTCGCTTTCGTGCAGTTGCGCGTCATTGCACAGCAGGCCGGCGCGGAACAGGTCCAGCATATAGGCATGATCCGCGAGGTTCGCTTCCTGTTCGCCGATAGCGAATCCGCCGTGCGGCGCATAGCCGCTGCCGCTCACTTCGAACACCTGCGCGGCAGTGATCACGCGCTGCACGGTCATCTCGTTTCTGGTCAGCGTGCCGGTCTTGTCGGTACAGATCGTGGTGACCGAACCCAGCGCCTCCACCGCGGGCAGGCGGCGCACGATGGCGTTGCGCCCGGCCATGCGCTGCACGCCGAGCGCCAGCGTGATGGTCATCACGGCGGGCAAGCCTTCCGGAATCGCCGCCACCGCCATGCTCACCGCGGCGAGGAACATGTCGCCGAGACCGAAGTCATGCACCAGCCAGCCGAACAAAAAGGTCAGCGCGGACAGTGCCATGATGGCGACCGTCAGCCAGCGCGCGAAGGTCTCCATCTGGCGCAACAGCGGCGTGGTCAGGGTCTGCACTTCCTGCAGCATCGCACTGATGCGCCCGATCTCGGTGTCGTCGGCGGTCGCCACCACCACACCGGTGCCCTGCCCATACACCACCAGCGTGCTGGAATAAGCCATGCAATAGCGGTCGCCGAGCACCGCTTGCGCGTCCACGGCGACAGGATTTTTTTCGACGGCGGTGGATTCGCCGGTCAGCGCCGCTTCCTCGATACGCAAGTTTTTTGTGTGCAACAGGCGCAGGTCGGCGGGCACCTTGTCGCCGGATTGCAGCAGCACGATGTCGCCGGGCACCAGCGTCTCGGCTGCGACCACGAGTCGTTTTCCTCCACGCAACACCGTGGCCTCGGGCGACAACATGCGCCGGATCGCCTCCATCGCCTGCTCCGCCTTGCCCTCCTGGATGAAACCGATGATGGAATTGATCACCACCACGCCGACGATCACCGCCGTGTCCACCCAGTGCGCGAGCAAGGCGGTGACTGCCGCAGCGGCCAGCAGCACATAAATCAGCACGTTGTGGAATTGCAGCAGGAAGCGCATCAGCGGCCCGCGCCGTGAGGGCGGGGTCAGCCGGTTGGGGCCGTGCTCGGCAAGACGGCGTGCGGCTTCTGCGCCGGTCAGCCCGGCAGTCGTCGTTTGCTGTGCGGCGAGCGCTTCTTCTGCGGGAAGTTGATGCCAGGATTGTTGTGTCATGTTTGCCTCTGTTTCATCATGGCCAGCAAATTGAAGTTTTTTAACTCTCAATAAAATATTGATGCAACACAGTCAATGGAATTGCTGTGCCGGGGATGCGAAATTACATCAGTTATCACTGTTCGGCGATCTGCCGGGTAACTGCTTCACCATGCGATCAAAGTCGGATTCGAAATCCCGATCATCCAATACCCGGAACTTGTCGAATTCCTGCTCCGCATGGGACTTGGCCAATTCAGACGACACCTTGCCAGCGCCTTGCAGAATCTCGCGGTCGTTCAGTGTCAAAAAGCCTTCCAGTTTATTGATCCAGTCCTGCATGGTCATGGCAATACGCCGCGCGGCCTGGCCTTCGGCAAAAATCAAATACTGCTCGGCCAGATTATTAAGGGCGCGCAGTTCTTCCTCGTTCAGATAGTTCTTGGCGATGCCAACATCGGTCTTGCGGATGCGCGCGCCCTCCCATGTCGTCAGCCCCATGTTCGGCTGGCTGCTGTCGGCACGGGTATCTGCGATGCGGAAGTCCATCGTGCGCGCTACCGTTTGAATTCTGGTATTGCGCGGATCATGAAATCATCAAAGAGAGGAACAGTGAAATCCATGTCGCCGTGTGCGGGGCTATAGATCATCCCTTTGTTGATTAGCTTGGCCCGGACGGGGCCGAGGCTGGTAACTTTAACTTTGAGAATCTCAGCGATGTCCCCGGTGCGGTGCGCCCCCGGCCCAAGTTCTGCTATTGCTCGTAAAAAATTCTTTTCGCTTGGCGTCAGCCGATCAAAACGTACACGGAAAAAATTCTCGTCGAGGCGTGGAATAACTGCCTTCTTGGCACCCCTGACAACCTGCAATGTAATCGGGCTTGTTGTTGCCAAGTTCCAAGCGACGTAGCCCCACTCCTGAAGAAAATACGGATACCCCTTGGTCAGAAGAAAAACCTCATCCAACGCAGCATTTTCAAAAACAACTCCAGCTTCTTGCGCGGGCTCTCGCAATGCTTTCGCAGCGTCTGCTTGCGAGAGTGCGCCGATATTCGGGAAGTTGAAAAGCCGCTCGGCATAAGACTTCGATTCACCGGCCAAACCGGGAAGGATAGGCAGGCCAGCGCCCAGCAATACCAGAGGCAACTGAAGCTGTTGAATCTTGTGCATCGCCATGATCAGTGCGCCCAGCTCCTTCTTGCTGAAGTATTGAATCTCATCAATGAAGATAGCCACTGCGCTGTTGCGATCCTGTGCTGCTTCGCCGATTGCGACGAAGAGATTGGGCAAATCAATTTCCAAATCGCCGCTGTCGGCCGATCCCCTCTCCGGGTCAATATCCAACCCGATGCTGACATCGCCTACCGTAAGTTTGAGAGCCCCGATAAAACTGCGAAGCACAGCCAGGCCGCGCTTGACCTTGTCTCCGGTTCCAGCAATCCGATCCAGATCATAGAGAAGGCTCCGCAAATACGGAGCAATCAGCGGGCCCAATGCTTTTCCCTCATGCGCCTCGATAGAAATGGTGCGGTATCCATCGCCGTCCGCCATTCGCTTGATCTCATTAAGCAGCACAGTTTTGCCTACCCCGCGCAAACCAGTCAGCAGCATACTTTTCTCAGGTTTTTTCTGTTTCACTCTGCCCAACAGAATGCGCGCCTGTTCAAGGATGGGGTCTCGCCCCACCAACTCGGGAGGTGGAGAAGCAGGCGCCGGGAGAAAAAGGGTTTTTGATTGGATCCATGGCCTAGTTATACCTATTTATATCCATTTATACATGAAATGGATAATAAATCAGTATAAATTCCCGCGCAACCTCGCTGCTTACCGTCAGCGGCAGTTGTTCTGAAAAACCGAACAACTGAATTTTCAACCAACTCGCCATCCTCGAAGATATGCTTGATGTGCTCGCTGATCCGTCCCCTTGGCCTTGCCTTCGACAACCACATAGCGATCATTCTCGTGTATAGCAAGAAGCGGCTCATTCGGAAAATAGCCACGCGTTGCAATACTTTGAGCGACCTCAAGAGCCTTATCGTGTTCAAACAATTGCTGAATCAGTTCTCGGGGTGAGCTTCCAGATGCCCTTCTTCCCAATCTTGGATTCTTCGCGTCCAAATGTAAATTCGCCACTAACATGTTGGGTTTCATCTGCCATTCAGTTTTTGCCATATAGCCTCCACGTTACTTTCCTTAATTATCTGTTGCTCACGCAACCTTAAACACCTTCATCACCTCATCCCCCAGATGATTGATGACCTTCACCGCAATGCGCCCATTCTTCGGCTTCTCGAACGGGCGCGAGGTGTCGCTGTTCAGTGTCGCCCATGCCTCCGGGTCGATCTCCGCTTTCAGCGTGGTCTTGAGCGCGCTGTAGGGGTCGTTGGCGCCGAGGAAGTAGGCGTGGCGGACGAAGAAACTTTCCTGGTTGTAGTCGGTGTCGATGAACCAGCAGGCGATGCCGTCGGCGCCGTTGCTGATGACTTCGCCGGTCTGGGGTTTGAACACATCTACGCCGTTTACCTTCACGCATAGTTTGCCGTCAGCTTGCGGCAGCAGGTCAATGTCAGGCTCGCCGAAGATGACGAACAGGTTGCCCTTGCCGGTGTTCTTGAGGTCTTCGGCCATGTGCAGGTCGGCATTCATGCGCGCCTTGAGCACGGGGATGCGGCCCAGCTTGCTGAACTCGGTGGCGTGCGCCTCGTAGTTGAAGGCGCAGGCGATCAGTACATCAAACCCGGCATCGCCACACTCGCGGGCGGCTTCCACCAGGTCGCTGCGCTGCACGGTGCCGAACTCCGGGCCGATGAAAATTCCGGCGCGCTTCTCGGTGTCGCCTTCCATATAGAGCCCTTCGGCGCAGACCGAACCCTCGCCCGGCCACGGGGTGAGCGCGGTGAAGGTGATGCGGTCTTCCTTGTGCGCCTGCTGCACACCGGCGGTCTTGAGGTTCTCCAGAATCATCTGCGGAAAGGACTGTTTGGCAGCGTATTCGGCGTTGTCTTGCTTGAGGGTGTCGATCAGTTCGTCGTTTTCATCCACGCCCAGCATACGGTGCGGGCTGAGGCTTTCCACGGTGAAGGGGCCGGCCACGCGGACGCACTTCTTGTTTTCATAAGGCTTGTCGTAGAGGTATTCAAACTCGGCCTTGGCGGCGATGGACTTGTCGATCTCCTGCTGCCGAGCGATGCGCGCCTGCCACCATTCTCGGTGAATCTCCTCCTCCGTTCGTGCTGAGCTTGTCGAAGCACGCCCTTCGACAGGCTCAGGGCGAACGGATTTTGGTAGGTCGCGCGGGATTTCCCATTCCTGCCATTGCTTGCCCAGCGCCTGGTTAAGTTGTTCGCGCAACGGCTCCAGCTTCGCCTGCCACTGCTCCCAGATGACATCAATCTCGGCGTTGTTGGCGATGGACTTGAGCGTGATGTGCGGCACGCGCTCATAGACGAAACCGTGGCGAATGTTGCCCTGCACGGGCTGCGAACTCGGCGCGGTGCGGGTGACTTCGGCTTCCTTGATCTGGCCTTCGCGGGAATCGGCCAGAAGATAAAAGGGATAACGCGCGCCCATGATGCGGGCACGGGCCAAGGCCAGCGCCACGCGCGAGGTGTCAATGGTGATCCAGCGGCGGCCCCATTGTTCGGCGACGGTGGCGGTAGTACCGGAACCGCAGGTCGGATCGAGCACGAGGTCACCGGGGTCGGTTGCCATCAACATGCAGCGTTCGACTATTCGCTCGAACGTTTGTACAACATAAATCTTTTCAGTTTTTCCGGCGACGTCTTCCCATAGATTACCGAGGGGCGTGACTGAAAAGTCATCGTGACATCTAACATAGCTGAGCTGTCTGCCCGTTGAATATACGCGACCGGCGTGCGCGAGCCGTGTAAGCCCATCAGCAGTGGACGACCATGTGCGACCAGCTCCTGCGGGATACGGAATACCCTCAAAAGAGAAGGGCCACCGTTCGTGTTCTTTGGCTGGTCTATTCGAGGTAAGCGGGTCAATGCGGGCGTACTTCGCGGAAGCTGGAATTTCATTGTTTCGATTCCACGACCCAACCGTTCCATCTTCGTATCGTATGTTTCCGTAGCGTTCGCCTGTGCCTTTGCCCTCGCCTACTCGCATCGGTAAGTAAGGCTGTCTAAACTTAGCGCCCGATTTGCTTCGCGCGTACCAGATAACGTAATCCGTCACAGTTGAAAGAAGGGTTGCAGTTTGGCCTCCAGTCTTCTTCAATGTAATGAGCGAAACAAAATTATCATCGCCAAAAACTTCATCCATCACTCCTCTGACGCGGTGAACATTCTCATCGCCGATCTGCACGAAGATGGAGCCGGAATCGGTGAGTAAATCACGGGCGACGGTGAGGCGGTCGCGCAAATAAGTCAGATAGGAATGGATGCCGTCGCGCCAGGTATCGCGGAAGGCTTTCACCTGCTCCGGCTCGCGGGTGATGTGGTCGGCCTTGCCGTCCTTCACATCGCGGCTGGTGGTGCTCCACTGGAAGTTGCTGTTGAATTTGATGCCATAGGGCGGATCGAAGTAGATGCACTGCACCTTGCCGCGCAGGCCCTCACGTTCGGCGAGACTGGCCATGACCTGGAGCGAGTCGCCGAGGATCATGCGGTTGGTCCAGTTCTGGTCGTGCTGGTAGAACTCGGTCTTGTCCGCGCCCTTGGGGATGCCGTTGAAGTCGGCGAACAGGTCGGCAGTGAGCTGCCCAGCCTCGTGCTCGCGTTCCTTCGTTTCGCGCAGCAGATCGTCGATCAGCGCCTTGGGGTGTACCTTCTCCTGAATGTAGAGCGGTGGCGCGTGGACAACGAGGTCGCTCCAGTCCTGCTCATCCTTGCCGCGCCAGACCAGTTGCGGATCGAGATCGGTGTTGCGCGGATAGCGAATCTGCTTCGGCGCCTCTTGCTCCTTCTGGATGAAAGACTGCTGTTCAGCCGAAGGAATGTTCTTGCGCTTGGCCTCGTCGTGCTTGAGGGATTCGACGGATTTTAGTGTGGGTGGTTTTTTGGCCATGATTTTATTGGACAGGATTAACAGGATTTACAGGATGAGGAAGATC
>JANLID010000077.1 GCA_024654105.1 Gallionella sp.
CTCCGTGGTGTTGTAGGTCGGATGAGCGTAGCGTTATCCGACAATTTTGCGTCAGGTCTGTCGGATAACGCGATGAAACCGCTCATCCGACCTACAAAAGCATCAACACCATCGCCAACTGGCAGTATTTTTCAGATACAGGAGGTTTTTCAGTTTCATGGTCAAACGCGTTTTATGAGCGGCAAAGCGGCGGGAAGATTATTTATCACTGCGTCCACATCCAACGTTTCCACTGGTTCACCGTGATTGTAGCCATAGGGCACGCAGAACACCGGGCAACCAGCGGCACGCGCCGCAAGAGTGTCGTTCAGCGAATCGCCAATCAGCAGCAGCTTTTCGATGGGCACGCCGAAAAATTTTGCGGCATGCAGCAGCGGCATGGGGTGGGGCTTTTTCTCCGGCAGCGTGTCGCCGGACAATGTGATCTCGAAATACTTGGCCAAGCCGACGCCCTGTAACAATGGACCGGTATAGCAAGCCAGTTTATTAGTAATGCAACCCAGACGAAAACCCGCCGCACGCATGGCGTCCAGTCCCTCGATCACGCCGTCGAAGGTTTTACTTTGCAACAACAGCGCGGTGTAGTGCTTCTCAAAGATCGGCAAGGCATGTTCGTACAGCGCGGCATCCGGCGTGGCGTGCATTTCGCCGGTCAGCGCACGCTTTACCAGCCAGCCGATGCCGTTGCCGATGTAGCTCGCCAATAACTCCTGGGAGACCGGCGCGTAGTCCATGTCGCGCAACATGCGGTTGGCCGCTTCGGCAAGTTCCGGCGCGGTGTGCAACAGCGTGCCATCGAGGTCGATGACGATGGCGGAAATACTCAGCGGGAAATGCACCGGCTGCATTACTTTTTCACCTTGGCCAACTCGGCACGCAGTTCGCCGATGATAGTGTTGTAGTGGTTCTTGTCCTTCTCGTTGCGCTTGCCGAATACCGCAGAGCCAGCCACGAACGTATCCACGCCTGCCGCCGCGACTTCGCGGATGTTCGCCGGGCCCACGCCGCCGTCGATCTCCAGGCGGCAGTTATAACCGCCCGCGTCTATCATCTTGCGCACCTTGCGCGCCTTGTCCAGCACGTGCGGGATGAACTTCTGTCCGCCGAAGCCGGGGTTCACCGACATCAGCAGCACCATGTCCAGCTTGGGCAGCGTGTATTCCAGTATGTCCAGCGGCGTGGCCGGGTTGAACACCAGACCGGCCTTGCAGCCGCTTTCCTTGATCAGGCCGATGGTGCGGTCGATATGTTCGGAGGCTTCCGGGTGAAAGGTGATATAGGTCGCGCCCGCCTTGGCGAAATCGGGAATGATGCGATCCACCGGCTTGACCATCAGATGCACGTCGATCGGCGCGGTCACGCCGTGCTTGCGCAATGCTTCACACACCAGCGGACCGATGGTCAGGTTAGGCACATAGTGGTTGTCCATTACATCGAAGTGCACGATGTCCGCACCGGAAGCGAGGACATTGTCGACCTCCTCGCCCAGCCTGGCGAAGTTGGCGGAAAGAATGCTCGGAGCGATTTGGTACATGACAAATCCTTAAACATGAATTGGAACGCAGGCCCGTATTCTAACCGAATACTTCAGCGGGTCTGCTCGATGCGGCCATATATTTTTAGCCTGTATCCTTGAAGGGTCTTTGCTGCTGGATTGTGCGTTACGTATCCGTAGTTTCTCGTACTTGAAGGGAGATGTGCGGAACGATCAGCGTGTAGCTGAACTTCACCAGAGCGGATGCTGGTGAGTAGCAGGAATGTGCCAATAGCAGAACTTGAAGAAGTATGAGTACACAAAACAGTGTGATACATTGCGCTCTGTGCTTGTCTTATGCAAAGGTTTTTCCGACAAGAAACCGCTCCATGATAAAAAGAAAATCTGAGACTAAAAATCGAGGGAACCTCAGCCTAAAGCAATCATGACCACCTCGCCCAAATCCATTGCGTTACCCCGCCACTTGTCGGTGAGCGTCAAACTGGGCGGGGTGTTCCTGTTGCTGGCGATAATCGCCACCGGCAACCTGTATTTTTCCAATGTGATGCACGACAGCATCTCGAATATCGCCAGCATCATCAATCAGAGCGGGCGGCTGCGCTATCTCTCGCAGAAGATCGCCTTCAATTCAGCCAGCTTCGTAATGGATGGCGAGGCTGCCAGACAGTCAGAGCGGGAGGGGGAGAACGCATTTAACCTGCGCTACGCCAGCGTGGCGCGCGAGGTCGGGAACCTTCATCCGCTGATGCGCAGCACCGGGGACAATCTGGAGGGGCATCTGGAACGGATCGATAAAACCTGGCAGCGCCAGCACGCCGCGCTGGAGCGGGTGCTGACGGAGCCGGGCCTGGAGGCGCGGCGTGCAGCCCAGAACGAGGTGGCCGCCGATGCGGTGCTGCTGCTGGGTGAGGCCGATAATTTGGTGAGCGCTCTCGAAAAAGCGGCCCACACCGCCAACCAGCGGGTGGATGCCATCATTTACCTGGTGCAGGCACTGGAACTCCTGCTCGTGGTCTGGGTCTTTGTCTACGTGCGTTCACGGA
>JANLID010000082.1 GCA_024654105.1 Gallionella sp.
CAGCGCCACCAACAAACCGACGAACCAGTCCCTTTTCCAGAACGATACCTTATCCATTGCCACTCCCCGATGCTTGTTTGTCAAGCAAATTACGCCGTGGATATTAGAGTATTTTCCGGTAATGCACCATAATCCTTCTGATTTGCAGCGAATTTAATTTAGGGAATAATTTATTTAACCAGCAGCACCGGACAGCTTGCCAAATGCAGCACCTTGTTTACCACCGAACCCAGCAGTAACGATTGCAATCCTCCCTGACCCTGCCTGCCCATAACAATGTAATCGACAGACTGCTCGTTGGCGTATTGCACAATCGCTTCTGCCGGCGTGCCGATACTGATGTGGTACTGGTAGGGCAGTGCGGCGGCATCCAGCGTTGCACGCGCCGGTTGCAGTGCCGTCAGGCCCTGTTCCCGGTAGTAATCGTTAATCGTTTCCTGGTTGATGAACAGCTTGACGTTGCCGGCCGCCACATTCCATTGCACGTTCAGCAGCAGCAGTTGCGGCGGCTCTTTCAGTGCGGCGATATGCTTGATCGCATGATCAAGCGCACGCTGTGCATTGGCCGAACCATCCACCGGAATCAGTATCTTCATCATCTTTCTCCTTTACGATTTATTGTGCGAGTTGGGCGACTGGCCGCCCATTCCTGCCGAAACTGATTCATCCACCAGATCGACCACCGGCGCAGAAACAGCCTTGCGCAGCGCCAGCCATTTGCCGATAACCACCACCAGCAACGCACACGAGGCCGGAACCAGCCAGTGCAGGTAGTGGCGTGTTTCGAGCATGGCTGCGAGCAGCGCCTCGCCGATTAGCATCTCGCCCGCCACATAACCGAGCAGCGCCCCGCCCGCATAGATAATAAAGGGATAGCGGTCAATCAGCTTCAGCACCATCTGGCTGCTCCACGCGATCATCGGGATGCTGATCAGCAGGCCGAAAACCAGCAACCATACGTTGCCCTTGGCCGCCGCAGCCACACCCAGCACGTTGTCCAGGCTCATCACGAAGTCGGCGACGATGATGGTCTTGATCGCACCGAACAGGCGCGTGCCGGCCTTGATGTTGTCCGCATTGTGCTCCTCTTCCGGCAGGATCAGCTTGACGCCGACCCATAGCAACAGCAACGCACCGGCCAGTTTCAGATAAGGCAGCGCGAGCAGCCCGACCGCAAAGAAGGTCAGCACAATGCGCAAGCCGATCGCGCCACCGACACCAAACAGAATACCTTTTCTGCGCTGATGCGATGGTAGATTGCGGCACGCCAGTGCGATCACCACCGCGTTGTCGGCGCTCAGCAGCAGATCGATCATGATGATCTTGAACACATCCATCCAGAACTGGGGAGTAGAAAACATTTCCAGCATTGCCTGACCTTTCTGTAGCGGGATTTTTTGCATCGCGCGCCGCACCTGGCGCGCGGGCGCAATCTTACCGAATTACCCGTAACAACGCGGTGATACTTGCAAAGGCCGAGCATACTGCAGAACCGCATCGCGGAATTGCGTTACGGCGAGGCAAGTGTTAGTTTATCCAAAACAACTTGAGAGCGTTTCATGTCCGTCCAATTACCATACAGGCTAGGCAAATACGAACTGACCCGGCAGATCGGCGAAGGCGCCACGGGAAAAGTCTACTACGCGCTGGATACCTTTTCCGGCCGGGAAGTTGCGGTGAAACTGATCGACCAGGATATCCTCGCCGATGCCGAATTCAGCGAAGAATGCCGCAAGCAATTCCTCAACGAAGCCTCGCTCGCAGGCCGGCTGGCGCACCCGCACATCGCCGCTATTCTGGAAGCCTCCGTCACGGAGGATGCCGGGTACGTCGTGATGGAATATGTGCCGGAAGGTAATCTTTCGCGCTACACCTACCCGGATGCGCTGCTACCGGTCGGAGAGGTACTCCAGATCATCTTCAAGTGTTGCGGCGCGCTCGACTATGCGTTCCGTCGTGGCGTCATCCATCGGGACATCAAACCTGCCAACATTATGGTTGTGTCCGGTACCAACGTGAAAATCGCGGACTTCGGCGCAGCCGTGTTCTACCAGGCGCAGGTCACACAAAAACTGACTGTCGGCACCCCCTCTTATATGTCCCCGGAACAGCTCAATGGCCGCCGCCTGACTCATCTCAGCGACATGTATTCGCTCGGGATCGTGGCATATGAGCTTCTCACTGGCGTGTTGCCGTTCCGTGGCCGGGACATACTCGAATTATTCGATGCCATCACCAAGCAGGAAGCGGTGCCGCCGAGTACGCACCGGCCGGAGCTTCCCGCGAAGCTTGACAGAATGGTGATGCGGATGATCACCAAGAACCCGGATGACCGCTATCTCAGTTGGGCGGACCTTGCGCTCGAGATTGCCGAAACAGGCCGCTTCAGCAAATTCCAGCAGGGCTTCTCCGACAGCGATAAATTCAACATGCTGCGCACAAGCGATACGCTGCGTGAATTTTCCGCCCCCGAAATCTGGGAGCTCGTTCAGGCCAGCGTATGGACTAAATTTCCGGATAGAACCATCCTTCTGCGCGAAGACGAGCCGGGTCAGAGCATGTACTTCCTGGTCTCCGGGCAGATGAAGGTCACCAAGCACGGTCGATTGCTCAACGTCATCAAGGCTGGCGAATACTTCGGCGAAATGGCCTACATCCGCCGCGAAACAAACCGGCAGGCCACACTGGAAGCGCTATCAGATGTAACCGTCGCCGAATTCCCGTTTACTGCGCTGGAAAAACTCAACCCAAGCTGCGAATCGCGTTTTACCAAGACCCTGCTGCTCTCCATGACTGACCGGCTCATGCTGGCGGGAGACCGCATCGTGCGCATGCATGGTTGACCGGCAGCGGTTCCTAAACTCCAATAGTCATGCACTTTAGCGTGTGCTAACTGTCGAAAAATAGAACTGTTCAGTTTCTCCAAAATAAAATACCCCGCCGCAAGCGGCGGGGTATTAATTTTGGAAAGCTTCTATGCCTTCACCGCGACGTGTCCGCGCAATCCATAAGTTATATCGATTGTGCTAGCCACGAGTCAGGATGCGCGAACTGCCGGCATCCCGGTCATCGAGTCACTCAAATATCCCAGCGGTAACCGGCATAGTAATAGCGCCTGTTGGAGTTGTTAGGAGATGCACCGCCCTTTACGGTCTCGTCCTCCTGATTTATCTCGGCCTCAAAGCTCAAGTTATTCCCCAGGCGATAAAGCGCCCTTAATGACGGGTTGATGCGCTCCAGTTTTTCACCATCGCTCTTGTCCTGGTAATAAAGCCGCAGCGAAGTGTCAATCTGCCATCCCTCATAAGGCCTTGCCACATGAGTTACAGCGTAGGACTGCGCGCTGTAGGTTATTGGGCCGGTCGTGCTCTTGGCGTCAATGTAACTGCCGCTGAAAACGGTCATGTCGTTGGAGAAAAACAATCCGCTGCCGATGGCGCGCGCAGAATAGACGTAGGTATTACCCGTGCTTTTTTGCGCCGCATACTGCGTCGGCAGCTGGGCAGTCAGCGGCAGGTTCTGCGATGCATCGGTCGCACCCATGCTGCTGACCTGAATGTCCCCACCCAACTGCCATTGCTCCGAGTAAGGATGCATCAGGCCCAGCGAAAGCATAGTCATCATCGGCGTGATGCGCTTAATGTCCTCACGCGCTGCGCGATCGCCGATGGTATTGACCAATGTGCCGATATCCATTCCCGTTACATCGCTGGCCGAAGTCAGCATCAGTACCGGTGAACGGCGGTAATCAAAGGTCAGGTAATAATTTGTGCCAGCATCGGCATTCCAGTTGGCCTGGAACATGGCGATATTGAGTGCATCGAAGGAGGTGTCGTAATCGACCAGGGCGAAATAGTTCTGTTTCGGATCAAAGTAACGCGCTTCGAACCCAACCGCCTGCCGGTCCGTTCTGCTGCCGATATCTTGCTGTATGACGAATGCATTACCGCTCCAGTTCGCGGGCAATGACAGCAGGTCAATACCGGCGCCGTAGAACGTCTTGTTGTAGGGGCTGCCAAACTCGACCACGTTGCCTGCAACGCCATTCAAACGCCAATCCTGCGAGAAGTTGTAACCGGCAAAAGCGCCGTCGAATCTGCCCAGCACACCGCCGCCGGAGGCGGTTTGCCGGCCCAGACGCATCATATAGCCCAACTCGCGATCGCTATTTTCGTAATAGGCTGCATTGAGCCGGTTAGTGCCGGGCTTGCTTGGGTTCTTGAGGTAATAACGCGTGTCAACATCGCGGACCACGAGACGGCTATCCGACGATCCGGAGCGGCTGCGCGCCATCAAGTCCAAACTGGAAACGAGGGCGTTCTGGTCGGTACGTGCGGTATGTTGTGGATTGATTGCATTCGCGTTAGCGGTCTGAGAACACTGCTCGCCTACCGGCACTAATGCGGGGTTATCCAGTTGAGCCTGGGAGCAAATGATAACGCGCAGTGGCTCTAATATCGTGCTTGAATTGCCATAATAGCGGGTCTGGCCAAGGCCGCCGGAAACCTGCCAACCGGTATCTTCCTGGCGGCGCTCCGCGCGAACGACAGGTTCGGCGGCTGGTATGGCAGCAAGTTTTGCCAGGCGCTCGTTGACGCGCGCGATGCCATCACCTTTTGGATAGTTTTTGACATAAAACTCGTATTCGGTACGCGCTTTGGCATTTTCACCATTTTGCTCATATGCCATGCCAATCAGCTCCTGGGCTTCCTGGGAACTTGCGTTGGGCGGCAGATTCAGCAGTGAATTTAACGCCTCAATGGCCGCAGCCGGTTCTTTGCTGTTCAGGGCGCTTTTTGCTTTTTCCAGATAGCCGCGAGCCATGCTTTCGGTCTCTGCGGGTGAAGGCGCCAGCATCGCCTTGGCGTCCGCTGCAATGGGAACGAAAATGCTGATACTGCGAGCATCGCTACCTTGCCGCACGCGAAATTTGGTCGATGCTGGGAACGTCACCAGCATCGAAGAATCTGGCTCCGGGTAGCGGAACTTTGCGCCGGCAAATATTTCGCCCTTGGGTAGCCTGGTTTCTTCGATAGCCCCCCCGGTAGGATCAGGGTCTATTCCAGTTACAGCGAAATAAATATTCAGGCTACTACCCTCGTTAGTCGGTGAGTGGCGTTGATACTGGATCTGCGTATCTAAATGGATGACGATTTCAGCCTCATCACCGGCACGCTGCACCTCAACCCGGTTGATGATATGCGCCAGCGCGCTCACGGGCAAGCATAGTGCCAACAACATTACCCCCAAGAGCCGCACCGACATGGCTGCCGGCGAGCGATCCGATTTAATTTCAGTTCTCATGAATTTCCCCTGTTAAAAAATTTGCAACAACCTGACCTATTGCCGCGTAATGCATAGCTTCCAAACCAGTAATCCGAATAAAAAATTCTAATCTCATCAATGCGGCTGAGATCACGTTTCCTCAGTCGCTTTTCAATTTCTCCGGCAGCGCCAACCGTAAGCGCTATCGAACGGTTGCGTATTTTAGCAGGCTTTTGGCCACAAAAAACCAGTATTTTGTGTGTTTGAAAAGTACTGCAACCAGCCGGAACGCGTCATCTATTTCAGGTCAATCCCATGCGGAATACGCCGACCCCTTGTTCCCTAATGGCCTGTGGCAACCGGACATGGAGCAGTCAGTCGGCACCGTACCCCCTTTTGCTTCGTGGGTCAGCGACTTCTTTTCCATGTTGCCCAGGTAGCTCGTCCCCTTGGTATGGCAAGCCTTGCACCAGCCAATACCATTTCCCGAGCTACCGTTGTGATTCATCCTGTAGGTAGACCAGCTTGTCTTGCTGGTATGACACGCATCGCATGCCATTCCCATGCCCAATTGAGCCTCGGGAATATGATTGGACGGCTTGCCTGTTGCCGTTGTCCCGTTATGGCAACCGTTGCAACTGCCCGGCGCGACGCTGCTGTGGCTCATCGTCGCGGGCGTCCAGCCGGTGGTGCGGTGACAGGCGTCGCACGAGGCGGTGGTCGAGACGTGGCTCGAGTTTTTGCCTTTCGCGGTGGTGCCGTTATGGCAGGAAGCGCAGGTACCCGGCGCGACGCTGCTGTGTTTCATTGTGGTCGGGATCCAGCCGGTCGTTTTGTGGCAGGTGTCGCATGAGGCAGTAGTAGAAGTATGGCCAGAGTTCTTGCCTTGGGCGGTGGTGCCGTTATGGCAGGAGCTGCAGATGCCCGGCGCCACGCTGTTGTGGTTGAAAATAACCGGTGTCCAACCGTTGGTACGGTGGCAGGTATCACAACTTGCGGTCGTTGGAATATGGTTTGCAGGTTTGGTGGATGCACCCATCCGGTTGCCTGAAATATGGCAGGAGTTGCAATCACGCGGGGTTCCCTTAAAAACCCCCTGAACATGGCAAGACTCACAACGCACCTTGGCGTGAGCGCCAGAAAGTGAAAATCCGGTTGTAATGTGATTCAGTGGGTTCAAGCGGGAGGGTTTACGCCCATCATCCGGTGTGGCCGCCTGCGCAGCCACACATCCGAATGCCAGCATGAAACCGGCAAACCAGTAAATTGCAAGGGCAACCATGCGTTGTCCATAGTTTAGGTTATCGTGATTAATTGGCATTGCAATTCCCCTGACTATTTGTTGGTTTGATGCTGACCAGCCCATCCCAGCCCCCTTGCCCCGTCTCAGGTTGCGATTGCAATATCCGAGCTGGATTAAAGCCACTGCTGAGCAAACATTCATATCCTATACAAAGCAACCTTAAGGGATACTTAAGGCAAATCGAATTCCCAAGTACGCATTTTTTGTAGTGAAGCCATCCGCCTATTTTTTTGAGGAAAACATCGTGCACGGTGCCCTATTGTCCCATGCGAAGTCTGTAGCGGTTTTTCAACCCCCGGTTAACGCGAGAAGATTTCCGCATCTCCCTTGAGCTTGGTGAAGTCATCGGTAACGTGGCAGCGTTCACACTTCTGGCCGAATCCGCCATCATGGACATCCCTGTTGGCATGGCAACCACCACACATAAGCGGCACGTCAAATTTCTTTTCCACCGGCGTCTTGTGGCAATCCAGGCAACCGGTTTTCAGGTGGGCGCCATCAAGTTTGTAGTTAGTGCGCCGATCATGATCGAAGTTCCATGACTTCCAGGTGCGGGTGTTATGACAATCCTCACACTTTGGCCCGAGCCGTTTTTTATGGGTATCCTCCTTCTCATGACATCCAATGCAGGTTGATGAGGCATCGTGGAAGGCCGGTGTCTTATGGCATTTTTTGCACTCCAGCTTCACATGGCTACCGGTCAGGATGAATTTTGCCTTGGCGTGATCATAGGGCGCATCCTTCCAGTTGGTTTCCTTATGGCAGGTTTCGCATTTGGAACCCAGTTGATTCTTGTGCAAATCATCCTTGCGGTGGCATGAAATACATGCCGTTTCCAGTTTTTGCCCGTAAAGTGGCTTTTCGGGAGGATGGCATGCCTTGCAGAGTGTTTTCTGATGCTTGCCCTTAAGGGGATACTTGGTGTCCTTGTCGTGGTCGAAAGTGAGCGTTTTCCAATCCTTCTCGGTATGACAAGTCTCGCACTTGTTGCCGTAATTTCCTTTATGGCCTTTCTCCTGGTCATTTTTGCGGTGGCAACCAACGCAAGCCATCTCCAGTTTTTTGCGGGGCGCCGAACCGGTTACGCCCTCCTTGTGGCAAGTCTCACACTTGGCATCGCGGTGCTTGCCCTTAAGGGGGTACTTGGTATCCTTGTCGTGATCGAAATTGGAAGATTTCCAGCTCTTGTCATTGTGGCAACTCTCGCATTTTTCGCCCAAGCTTCCCCGGTGGCCTTTTTCCTGGTCGTCCTTGCGATGGCAAGACACACAGGTCACCGGCAATTTCTGTTTATACAAGTCCCCCTTGCCGGGTAAGTGGCAGCCGTCGCACTTTACCGGCTGATGTTTGCCGCGCAGGTCAAAATGGGTATCTTTGTCGTGATTAAAGCTTATTTCCTTCCAGCCCCGGTCGTTATGGCAGGTTTCACACTTGGCTCCATAGCGGCCCTTGTGCCCCTTGTCCTGGTCGTCCTTGCGGTGGCATCCGATGCATTCTTTCGGAGCGCCCGTGTATTCCTTGTTGGTATGGCACTTTTTGCAGGTAATATCGACATGTTTGCCGCCGATCAGGGAAAATTTTGTCTTTTCATGATCGAAGCTGGATTTTTTCCAGTCCTTCGCGTCATGGCAGTTTCCGCAATCGGGGCCAAGCTTGCCTTTATGCACGTCATCCTTGATGTGACAGACGTCACATTTGGAAGACGCATCCCGATATTTTGTCTTTGGCTTATGGCAACCCGAACATTTGGCAAGTTTATGTTTATCCTCAATAACATAATCCGTTTCATCATGATTGAACTTGAGCCTGTCGAATTCCGCAACCTTCGCGTCCCTCCCCTTATGCTCGGTATGGCAATCACGGCATTCCTTTTCCTTGATGCGCCCGTGATAGCCCTTCTGGCTGCGGACGTCTGTTGCCACCTCCTTGTGACAATCGAGACACAAACCGGTTTGCGCACCTTTATCGAAACGCTTATGGCAGTTAGCGCATTCGGCCTCATACTTGGCGTGTCCCTGGATCACCTTGCCGGGCATCACTGCGCTCTCCACCGATTCCGCCGCAGCCCATTGCGGCAAAAGCATGAATATCGTCAGAAACAGCCCGCGCAATAGGTTAATACATATAATGTGCGATGACATGAACCACGACGCTGAAGAAGAACAGATAAATAAAAGGCACATGAACTACATGCCAAAGCGCAAAAAGACGTTCCCAAGTGACAAATGTGGCCGTACTGCAGACCGCTTCCACATAATCGTCAATCTGCTCTTTTGCCAACCGCCGGTGAGTCAACAACTCGCTGTGTGACCAGTTTTGCTCGTGCCCCATCCTGTCAAGGGCATGCCATGCCTCATGCCGGGTCGCACGGGCAATGCCGCGTCCCCGTTGGCGCAAAATAAGAAAATGCCAGGTATGCGCCCATGCCCCGTCTAATTTACGCAAAGCGAACGACTGGAATCCGGCAAGATTTTCTCCAATGGCCGGAACAAGGCCGAATACCGTATTCATACTCTCGGCGCTTTCCTTCATTTGATGCTCAACTTCTGCCAAGGTTGCCTTGCGCCCATAAAGGCCATGATGAATATGGCGGTAAACATAGCGCCCGACAATCCCGCTGCCCGCCACCAGCAACATGGAGTAAAGCGCAATCCGGCTGTTCATCGCCCCAATTTTGAAAGTTGAATGGAACAACGCCAGTACCGGACCGGCAATGCCAAACACCATATGCATCTGAAACCAGTAGCGTAGCTGGCCCAAACGGTTCAGGAAAGGAAAGCGCTTGCGCAGGGAGTAAGCCAGCATGAAGAACATCAAGCCCCCGCCGACCCATCCCATGTTATGACCAAAACTCGAGCCGGCCTTATAAGGAGCCGCGGTTGCCACAAACCAGCCCAGCGCAATCAGAACGATGGTGAAAACGCTGATAGCGATGCGCAACAATCCGCCACCCTTGGTATTACTTGATAGGCTGGAAGTTTTTGGTTGCGGATTCATTCCGGGCATTTCCTTTTTAAAGTTTTGCGAATAATCACTCACACACGCAGAATGATAAATTACGCTTAAAAAGCGCTTAACTGTGTGATGAACCCATGCAGGACGTCACGTTAACACACCCTTACTGCTCGCAGCATTTCAGATTTAACGTGGCCAATCAAGAAGTCCGAATTTGTGCCGGCTTAGCGATAGCTCAACGCAATACCATTTTCAATGCTATCCGACTTGAATCCCGAGATATCGCCAGCCTGATTGATCCGAAAACAGTCAGCCTCGGCAGTTGACACGGCAGAAGCATTGGCTGGTGTAATCTCAACGCTGAGGCAAAGCCAGGCTGTCGTGGCTGAATCAGCTTCAAGCGACCACATTGCATACCACATATCGGGAGCCAAGGTGGCGTTGTTAATATAATTTCTCCCCTTATAAATCACCCCCGATGCTCCCACGCGGCTGGTCGAAGGCAATGGGAGTTGCGTTGTTACCTTCATGTTATTGCTCGAACCGTACATATTGTTCAGGCTCCCGAACAGGTAGAAGGGCGCCACCGAATAGAAATCCTCAAAGTTTTTCGTAGAAGTAATAGTGCCGTTCTTTTTCAATATATTCGACTGCGAATAAGTCTTAAGCGGTGCCGCATAAATAAGCGGGTCGGTTTTGTCAGGCCCGGGTATACGTCCAACCGACAGGGAGAAATTATTCCCTGCGGCATCGGTAGCGCTGGCGGTATATGTTGACGCAGTTGAAGCCAAAGAGGCAAATACTGCTTCTACTGGAAAGTCGATTGTAGAAGTAGCCATGGTCGACGGTATCCAGCCTGTCGTCAGGTGGCACGCATCACACGAATCGGCGGTGGAGATATGCATTGAACTCTTGCCCCTGGCAGTAGTGCCGTTATGGCAAGTGGCGCAGGTACCCGGTGCCACGTTGCTGTGGCTCATCGCGGTCGCCGGTGTCCAGGCTGTCGTCAGGTGACAGGTGTCACATGAGGCAGCGGCGGCAATATGGCTTGAACTCTTGCCTCTGGCAGTAGTGCCGTTATGGCAGGTGGCGCAGGTGCCCGGTGCCACGTTGCTGTGGCCCATGGTCGCCGGTTTCCAGGCTGTCGTCAGGTGACAGATGTCACATGAGGCTGTGGTGGCAATATGGCTCGATTTCTTGCCCTTGGCGTAAGTCCCGTTATGGCAGGTGGCGCAGGTGCCTGGCGCCACGTTGCTATGGTTTATGCGCGCCGGCTCCCAGCCAGACGTCTGGTGGCAGACGTCACATGAGTCAGTGGTAGGAATATGGCTTGATTCTTTGCCCTTGGCGGCAGTGCCGTTGTGGCAAGTTGCGCATGTGCCAGGCACCACGCTGCTATGCTGTGCTGCGCTGCTGCCGTTCACGACTCGAGTGGCGGAAGTGCGGCCATCTTCGCCATCATGTTCACCGGAACACCCGGTGAGCAATGCTGTTAATACAAACCAGAAAATATATTTTCCCATTATTTACCCCTGATAAAACCAGCAATAACTTGCATGACGCGACCTGATTAGCCACGAAGTTCAGCAGGCTCATGTTTTGAGCCTGCGCATGTGGATAATAAACGCATTCCAACAAAAGGAGATGCGCGATGGGGATCAAC
>JANLID010000094.1 GCA_024654105.1 Gallionella sp.
GTTGATCCCCATCGCGCATCTCCTTTTGTTGGAATGCGTTTATTATCCACATGCGCAGGCTCAAAACATGAGCCTGCTGAACTTCGTGGCTAATCAGGATGTGGTTTGATAAACCTCAATGTTTATGTGCGTCCGCAGCCGGAGCGGAGTTGGTTTGATGATGGCCTGCAGAAGACGCGATGACGGTATGGATGCCCTCGACGTAATGCATGTATGTCACGTAGGCTTCCACAAATTCCCTGCCCGCCTCGACGCTTTTGTCCTTGTTCTTGCTTGCTTCGAGGGCGCGTTCAAATTTCTCTCTGATCGCTTCTGCCATGTGATTGCTGATCATTTTGATCATCTCGCCGGCAGAACCGCCGGCCAAGGTGTTGTCAGCCATGGCGATGATCGGCTCAACCGCTTCATCCTTGATGCCGCTATACGGTGCGCCTTCGCCCGCACGATGTACACGCACGAGTGTTTCAAGGAAATACTGATCGGCTAATTCCTGTGCTTCTTTGCCCTTGCCGCGAACCGCGACCGCTTTTGCAAAGGCCGTCCTGATCTCTGCCTCGTCATTCTTTTTGACCCACTTCAGGATGGGCGTCAGGTCTTTCTTTTCCAGCGCGGCTTTGGCTTCCGGAATGATCGGGCCGCCGGTCGTATCGCAGTGCGCCTGCGCATTCCCTGCCAGCAGCAGGAGGCCGCTTATGGAAAAGAGGGCGGCAATAAGAAAATTGCTAGTGTTGCTCGTGCTTCTCGTCATTGGGGTGCCCTTTTATGTTGTTGGTTCAGACATGATTCTTGATTTTACGTCGCCGCGTAATTTATGCGGCGTCTGAAAGACTATGCCGAACCCGGTTAGTTCCTCATTCCGGCACGATCTGCATACTCACCCCAAGCACTTCCCATTGCAGCACTTCTTCCTGCAGCGCCGCTTCGGTCAACGGGTTTTGTGTCAGCCAGTTTGCGTCTATTGAAAGACGGAATCTGATGCCGCTGAAGTGTCCGTGCAGTGTGGGCATACTGATATTGCTGCGGTTGCGGTAAAGCAGCACGGCAAGGCGCAGACTCAATGCCAGCGCGCAATCTTCGGCATTTTTCAATTGCCCTTTCAGCTTTTCCAGATTGCCGCGCTGCGCCAGCGTCAGCAAGCTGAGGCGTGCCTGTTCCTTTTTCGAGAAGCCGGGCATGTCGGCGTTGGCAAGAATGTAGGCGGTATGCTTGTGATAGCCGCTGTGTGCGACGCTGATGCCGAGTTCATGCAAACTGGCCGCCCAATTGAGCAGGTGCAGCGCAGGTTGATCAATTTCATCATCCAGGAATTGCCGTGCAAATTGGCATGTCAGACTTGTTACGCGTTCTGCTTGTCTGGCATCAACGTGATAGCGCCGCATGAATTGCTGTACGGTGACTTCGCGCATGTCGTTGTTGTGAAAACGCCCCCACAGGTCATACAGCACACCCTCGCGCAGTGCGCCAAGCGCGGGTTGCATCTGTTCGATCTCCAGCTCGCAAAAAGCGGCATACATGATGGCAAAGCCGCCGGCAAAAACCGGCACGCGATCCGGGCGCAAGCCCTGCAGATTCAGTTTTTGCACATCGCTAGTCTTGAGCAGGTAAGCGCGCAATTTTTCCAGGCCATCGCGCGTGATCCCGTTTTCGCTATAGCCGTTCAGCTCCAGCACATCGCATAATACCCGTGCCGAGCCGGATGAGCCGAGCGCAGTTGCCCACTGTTCCCTGTTGAAATCCGTCACAATGGTTTGCAATTCATTGCGCGCGGCAAGCTCGGCCTGCCTGAGGTTATGTTTGGTGATTTTCCCGTCGGGAAAAAAGCGCAGGCTGTAACTGACGCAGCCCATATACAGGCTTTCCAGTTTGAGCGGGGCAAGGCCATTGCCGATGATGAATTCGGTGGAGCCGCCGCCGATGTCCATGACCAGCCGGTTGTCTGCGGATTGCGGCAGGCCATGCGCGACACCGATATAGATCAGGCGTGCTTCTTCTATGCCGGCGATGACCTCAATCGGAAATCCTAAAACATGTTCTGCCTGCGGGATAAAGTCGGCGGCATTTTTCGCCACGCGTAAGGCATTGGTGCCTACCGCACGCACCGCTTCACGCGGCAGGCCGCGCAGGCGTTCGGCAAACCGCCCCAGTGTGGTGAGGGCGCGCTGCCGCACCTCGGCATCGAGATATTTGTTGGCGGTAAGTCCGGCGGCAAGCCGTACCGGTTCGCGCAATCCGTCCAGCATGTAAAGCTGGTCGTCCTCGACCCGCGCGATTTGCAACCGGAAACTGTTTGACCCCAGATCAACGGCGGCGAGGATGGGTTGATGTTGCATAAGGGCGGGAGAGTGGAGAGTGGGGAGTAGGGAGTAGGGAGTGGGGAGTGGGGAGTGGGGAGTGGGGAGTGGGGAGTGGGGAGTGGGGAGTGGGTTTTCCACTTACTACTTAGGCGCAACGCGCCGATCTACTTCCCACTCCCTCATAGCCTTTACTGCCGGATTTCGCGGTCGATTTCGTCTACGGTCACGTGGCGCACATCGCGTCCCTTGACCATGTAGATGACGTATTCGGACATGTTTTTCGCGTGGTCGCCGATGCGCTCGATCGCTTTTGCCACGAACAGGATTTCCAGCGAGGTGGAAATGGTGCGCGGGTCCTCCATCATGAAAGTGATGAGATAGCGCATGATGGCGCGGAACTCTTCGTCCACCTGTTCGTCCTGACGCACTACCTGTGCGGCCATCGCCACATCCAGCCGCGCAAAGGCATCGAGTGACTGGCGCAGCATATCCAAAGCCAGGTCAGCGGCATGTTTGATTTCGTGGTAACGCGGCAGATTAAGCGTGCTTTTTTGTGACAGCAGCTTGGCCATGCGTGCGATTTTTTCGGCTTCATCACCGATGCGTTCCAGGTCGGTGATGGTTTTAACCACGGCCATTATCAGGCGCAGATCTCCCGCCGTTGGCTGGCGGCGGGCAATGACCTGGCTGCAATTTTCGTCTATTTTCACCTCCATGGCATTCACCCGGTGGTCATCTTCGATTACCCGGATCATCAAGGCTACATCGCCGCTTATCAGCGATTCCACCGCACTCTTGATCTGGTTTTCCACCAAGCCGCCCATTTGCAACACATTGGCACGAATGGCCTCGAGCTCGGCATCGAATTGGCGGGAAATATGGTCACTGCTGGTCATGGTCGTCTTTCAAAATGGTTGGTTGTGCAGTTTTAGATGGGGAGTGTGAAGGTTGGATGACAGTCGCACCGTTTTCACAGAAACATTTATGCCACCATCGTTTTTATGCCTTCCGTTGTACCGAGCAATAATACGTCGGCGCCCCGGCGCGCAAACAGGCCGTTGGTAACAACTCCTGCGATGTGATCCAGCGTGGATTCCAGCTCCACCGGATTCATGATCTGCAGCCCATGCACATCGAGAATCACGTTGCCGTTGTCGGTGGTGAAACCCATGCGCAACTCCGGCTGCCCGCCCAACGCGACCAGTTGGCGCGCCACATAACTGCGCGCCATCGGAATCACCTCGATGGGCAGCGGGAACTTGCCCAGCACATCCACCAGCTTGCTGGCATCGCACACGCAGATGAACTTCTTGCTTGCTGCCGCGACGATTTTCTCGCGTGTCAGCGCGCCGCCGCCGCCTTTAATCATATGCAAATGGCGGGTGATCTCATCCGCGCCGTCCACATACACCGGCAGGGTGCCCGCCTCGTTCAGCGACACCACCTCGATGCCGTGCCCTTGCAAACGCTTTGCCGAAGTTTCGGAGCTGGCGACCGCGCCGCGTATCTTGTGCTTGATCCCGGCCAGCTCGTCGATGAAGAAATTGGCGGTGGAACCGGTGCCCACACCGACGATGCAATCTTCCGGCACATATTCAATCGCGGCTCGTGCCACCGCACGCTTCAAATCATCCAGGCTCATCATTCGCTCATCCCGCTTTCGATATTATTTATTTCGTTCGCGATTATTGCAGGAATTGCCGGGCAGGGAAACAGGCATGTCTGCGTTGCCCCGGTGATAAGATGTGAAGCGAAGATCGTAGTCAATGTTAAGGAATGAGCATGCCAGTCTACACAATTGCCACTATCCCTTTCCCCGACCAGAAGCCCGGTACCTCCGGATTGCGCAAGCGCGTGCAGGTTTTCCGGCAGCCGCACTATCTGGAAAATTTCGTCCAGTCCATTTTCGACACCATCGCCGCGCCGCCGGATGCCACGTTGGTGTTGGGCGGCGATGGGCGTTACTACAACCGCGAGGCGATCCAGGTTATTCTGAAAATGGCTTCGGCTAACGGTTTCGGGCGGGTGTTGGTTGGCAAGGGCGGCATTCTTTCTACGCCGGCGGCGTCCTGCCTGATCCGTAAATACCGGACCTTCGGCGGCATCATTCTGTCCGCCAGCCATAATCCGGGCGGGCCGGGCGGCGATTTCGGCATCAAGTACAACACCGCTAACGGCGGTCCGGCGCCGGAAAGAACCACCGAAGCGATTTATGCCGCAAGCAAAACGATCATGCAGTACCGCATTGCCGATGTTGCGTCGGAAATTGAATTGGATGCCCTGGGCGACAGCAAACTCGGTGACATGACGGTGTCGGTAATCGATCCGGTCAGCGACTATGCCGAATTGATGGAATCGCTGTTCGACTTTGCCGCGATTCGTGCTTTATTAAGCAATGGCTTTCGCATCAGGTTTGACGCCATGCACGCCGTCACCGGGCCGTACGCGCGCGAGATTTTCGTCAACCGTCTTGGCGCGCCTGCGGACAGCGTGATCAACGCCGAACCGCTGCCGGATTTCGGCGGCGGACACCCCGACCCGAACCTCACTTATGCGCATGAACTGGTCGATATCCTGTACGGCGACAATGCGCCGGATTTCGGCGCAGCTTCTGACGGCGACGGCGATCGCAACATGATCCTCGGCAGGCATTTTTTCGTTACGCCTTCCGACAGCCTTGCCATTATCGCCGCCAACGCGCATCTCGTGCCGGGCTACAAACAGGGCTTGGCGGGCATCGCGCGCTCGATGCCGACCAGCGCGGCGGCGGATCGCGTGGCCGCAGCGCTCAATATTCCCTGCTATGAGACGCCGACCGGCTGGAAATTTTTTGGCAACCTGATGGATGCGGGCAAGGTGACGCTGTGCGGCGAGGAAAGTTTCGGCACCGGCTCGGACCACATCCGCGAAAAAGACGGGCTGTGGGCAGTATTGTTCTGGCTGAATATCCTCGCGGCGCGCAGGCAATCCGTGGAGACCATCGTGCGCGAACACCGGGCGCGCTTCGGGCGCAACGTCTATTCGCGCCACGACTATGAAGGCATCCCCGGCGATGCTGCCAATAGCGTGATGAAACTGCTGCACGAGCGCTTTGGGGAATTGCAGGGTGCGCAACTCGGCAATTACAAGGTGCTGTTCTGCGACGACTTCAGCTACACCGATCCGGTCGATGGCAGCGTCAGCATCGGGCAGGGTGTGCGCATCGGTTTTACCGACGGCTCGCGCATCGTGTTCCGTCTGTCCGGTACCGGCACCGAGGGCGCGACGCTGCGCATTTACCTGGAAGCTTTCGAGCCGGATGTCGCACAGCATCATCTCGATGCGCAAGAGGCGCTTGCGGGTCTCATCAGTATCGCGCTGGAGATTTCAGAGTTGAGGCAACGCACCGGACGGGATCGCCCTACCGTGATTACCTGAGCGGCTATAATCGCAACCCATTTTTGATGGAACAAATCATGGCAAACAAAAAATTTATCCAGACTCCCGATGCGCCTGCCGCGATTGGCATCTATTCGCAAGCCGTGCGCATAGATCACACTGTTTATCTTTCCGGACAGATTGGCCTCGATCCCGTCACCATGCAGATGGTCGGGGGCGTCGACGCGCAGATTCATCGCGTGTTCCGGAATCTGCGTGCAGTGGCCATTGCCGCCGACAGCAGCTTTGACGATCTGGTGAAACTGAACGTATATCTCACCGACCTCGGCCATTTTGCCAAGGTCAACGAAATCATGGCGGACTATTTCCGCCAGCCGTATCCGGCGCGCGCTGCCGTGGGTGTTGCCGCATTGCCGCGTGGGGCGCTGGTGGAAATGGATGGCGTGCTGGTCGCTCAGGATTGAGGTATTGCTTTTCAAACCCTCCTCTTTCTGCCGGATCGATGGGGTTACGGATTGATGGAGCTTGACTCCGCCGATTTTTCGTCGGGTTGAATGATTGCAATGTGGACAGGGGTAGGGTGATATGCCAGACTCCGTTGCCATGTTTAATGACTAAGGGAGGCATCATGTACGCCTACAAGGAAATTCTCACAATCAACGACCCGAGCACCCTGAGGCTCGCACGACCGCTCCCTTTGGCTGAAGGACAGCAGGTAGAGGTGCTCATCCTTGCCACCGGCAAGGATCAGGAACTGGAAAATGTCCGTGATGACATTGCCACCCGTGGTATTACTGAAGCCGACGTGGTCGGGGCCGTTTCCTGGGCGCGCGCGTCATCCTGATGCGGGGGTTGTATCCGACATCAATACTATCGTTTCCGCTTTGCTGTTTCGCAGCGCTGCATCCTGGCTGGTAGGGCACTGGCAGAGCGGTGAAGTAACGCTCATGGTTAGCCGCGAGCTATTGCGTGTTCTGGCATATCCGAAATTCGGCTTATCAGCCGCCCAAGCGGAGGCTGTTGCCGCACGCTATCAATGAGTGGAATGCGCCGGTGAAGACGCCAGCCTGCCATTTTGCCGCGATCCAAACGATCAGATGTTCATCCGATTGGCAGGTGCAGGGCGAGCCGATCTTCTGGTAAGCGGTGATAAGGATTTGCTGGACTTATGCGGGACGACACCTTTTGTCATCGAAACGCTGACGGAATATCGCCGCCGGTTTGTAGATGAGTGAAGCAGGTCGGATCGGGTTATTTACCCAACCGTTTCCGGTTAATTCGAGCCCTTTTTATTTTAGACTCGGCCGCGTCCGAATAAATCCGGTTCAGATTGTTTTTTGACGACACTGGAGGGACTTTTCTATCGGCCTCCTTTTTTGCGGTTCTCAATAAGCTTCTTGACCAGTTTAGAGGGAAAAATGCGTAAACTTCTTGCCTCATGCCTGCTGGCACTCGTCTTTACCTTTTCTGTCGCGCCGTTATTCGCTACCGAATTTGCGCCACCGCCGCTGATGCTGGCGAATGTTTATCGCGACGGGATTCCATTGGCGGAATATTGGGTCAGCGAGAAGCTTGATGGTGTGCGCGCTTACTGGGATGGCACGAAGTTGCTGACGCGCGGAGGAGAACGCATTGTTGCGCCGTCCTGGTTTACCGCTGGCTGGCCGACTATGCCACTGGATGGCGAATTGTGGATGGCGCGTGGTCAGTTTTCGCAAACGGTTTCTATCGTCCGGAAGCTGACACCCAGCGACGCGAGGTGGCGCACGCTGTATTTCATGGCATTTGATCTTCCCGCATATCCTGGCACGTTCAATGAACGCAATGCGGCACTGCAACAGGTCGTCGCAAAGATCGGTCAACCGTGGCTGCAGCAGGTCAAGCAGTTCAAAGTGGCTGATCGAGCTGCGCTGCAAGACTTGCTTAAACGCGTAATCAGTCAGGGTGGCGAGGGACTGGTACTGCATCGCGGTAATTCGCATTATCAGGCGGCACGCAACGACGACCTGCTCAAACTCAAGCCTTATCAGGATGCCGAAGCCAAAGTCGTGGCGCATCTGCCGGGGAAGGAAAAATATGCAGGCATGACTGGTGCATTGGAAGTGGAATCACCCGAAGGTTTACGTTTTCGTTTGGGTGCTGGTCTTTCCGGTGCAGAACGCCGCAACCCACCGCCACTGGGAAGCTGGGTAACTTATCGTTACAACGGCTTAAACGAAAAATCCGGTATTCCGCGCTTTCCCCGTTTTATGCGGGTGCGCGAGGGCTTCCGTCAACCGGAGGGAAAATAGGGGCAAATTTCCGAGCGCTACTGGTCAGGTGAAGTATCCTGTATAGCGAGGTTAACCCGAATGGCAAAAACGATTCGATCTCAGTCCCGTTAATCCATACACTTCATTTTCCACTTCCTACAAAAATTCCATGCATCGGTCGTATTGAATTGAATACTCCTGCCAAAATCTCGCCCGCCATTCTGGCTAAACTCGCCAAGCTTGGCATCCGCCATCGCGCCGATCTGCTGTTGCATCTGCCGTTGCGTTATGAGGATGAAACCCATCTCGCGCCGATTTCCACGGTGCAGCCCGGCACGAACGCGCAGGTACAGGGCGTCATCACGCACAGTGAAATAACCTTCCGCCCGCGCCGCACTCTGGTTTGCCGCTTGCAGGACAACGGCGGCGAACTGTATTTGCGTTTCCTGAACTTCTATCCCAGCCTGCAGAAGCAGCTTGCGGAAGGCAAGCAGATACGCGTTGTCGGGGAGGCGCGCACGGGTTATTACGGGCTGGAGATGGTGCATCCAAAGTGCCGCGCGGTGGACGAGGACACGCCGCTGCAACAGAGCCTCACGCCGGTGTACCCGACTACCGCCGGGCTGTCGCAGGTCGTGCTGCGCAAGCTGATCGATAACGCGCTGGAGACATTGCCGTTGAACGATACGCTGCCGGAGCCGCTGCTGAAAAAATTGCGGCTGACGGACTTTGCCGGCAGTCTCAGGCTGTTGCACAATCCGCCACCTGATGTTGCCGCAAGCAGTCTGGGGCAGCGCAGCCACGCCGCGTGGCGGCGCATCAAATTCGACGAGCTGCTGGCGCAGCAACTGTCGATGCGCGTGCACCACCGCGAGCGCGGCAAGCGCATCGCTCCCGTGCTCGCACCGCAGCATCACTTCATCGACTCCTTACTCAATAGTTTGCCGTTTGCGCTGACCGGCGCGCAGCAGAAAGTGTATGCCGAGATCAGCCGCGACCTCGCGCAGCCGCACCCGATGCAGCGTTTGCTGCTGGGCGATGTCGGTAGCGGCAAGACCATTGTCGCGACGCTCGCCGCCTTGCAGACCATCGAAAACGGCTATCAGGTCGCATTCATGGCGCCGACCGAGATTCTCGCCGAGCAACATTTTCTCAAGCTGCGCGAGTGGCTAGAACCGCTCGGCATTTCGCCGGTGTGGTTGTCCGGCAGTTTGAAGAAGAAGGAGAAACAACTCGCCGCCGGGCGCATCGCTTCCGGTGAGACGTTGCTGGCCATCGGCACTCACGCACTGTTGCAGGAACAGGTCAGCTTTCACCGGCTCGGTTTGGCGATCGTGGATGAACAGCACAAGTTCGGCGTGCAGCAGCGTCTCGCGCTGCGCAACAAGGGCAGCGAACCGCACCAGTTGATGATGAGCGCCACGCCTATTCCACGCACCCTGGCGATGAGCTACTACGCCGATCTCGATGTGTCGGTGATTGACGAATTGCCGCCGGGGCGCACGCCAGTGGCCACCAAGCTGGTCAGCGATACGCGCCGCGAGGAGGTGTTCGAGCGGGTGCGTGCCGCGTGCATGGAAGGACAGCAGGCTTATTGGGTGTGTCCGCTGATCGATGAAAACGGAGTTTCGGTGAAGGCTAACGTGAGCGCAGCGAACGTTAAGCGTAGCGGCCGCAGCCAACCCGAGGCGCTGCAATTACAAACGGCAATGGAGACGCACGAGACGCTGCGCGCTGCCTTCCCAGAGCTGAATATCGGCCTGGCACACGGTAAATTGGATAGCGCCGAGAAGGCGCGCGTGATGGCGGCGTTCAAGGCGGGCGAGCTGCAACTGCTGGTTGCCACCACTGTCATCGAAGTAGGCGTCGATGTGCCCAATGCCAGTTTGATGGTGATCGACCATGCCGAGCGCATGGGCTTGGCGCAACTGCATCAGTTGCGCGGACGGGTGGGACGCGGCGCGGCGGAGAGTGCATGCGTGCTGCTGTTCCAGCAACCGCTTTCCGAACTGGCGCGCGCGCGCTTGAAGATCATCTACGAGAGTAACGACGGCTTCGCCATCGCCCAACAGGATTTACAATTGCGCGGACCGGGCGAATTGATCGGCGCGCGCCAGAGCGGTGTCGCGATGCTGCGTTTTGCCGACATCAGCGCGGATGAGGATTTGTTGAATGATGCGCGGCAGGCCGCCGATGAGTTGCTGCGTGATTTTCCCGGCGCGGCGCAGGCGCATCTGCAGCGCTGGATGGCAAGCAAACATGACTATCTGCATGTCTGATAAATACTGGGACGGCGCGGCCGTGAGCTGCGAAGCGGGCATTGCGCCGTGGTTGAATGACTGTGGCTCGCTGACGCAGCGCATCCAGCAACACTGCGAATGCTTCGCCGTGCATCCGGTGCGCAGTGGCCTGGCGCGCATTGCCTTCGATGAGTCGGCACTGCTCGGCATTGCGCCGCAACAGCTTGCCTGGTCGCGGGAAGTATTTTTATACGCGGATAATCAGCCGGTGGTATTTGCGCACAGCGCATGCGCCCGGCAAGATCTGCGCGGCGCCTGGTCTGCCATGCGCAATCTGGGCAACAAACCGCTTGGCGCGCTGTTGTTTGCGCACCCGCAGGTGGAGCGCAAACCACTGCGTTACAAGGCGTTACGCGACACGCACATACTGTATCAGCGCGCGGCTGTGGCGTTAAGCAATCCACCAAGCCGGTTATGGGCGCGCCGCTCATTGTTTTATTTACATGGCGCGCCGCTGCTGGTGACGGAAATATTCTTGCCGGAAATCTTGCGCCTTGCTAAATCAATTTAAAAAATTATTCGTGTGGTAGTTAGGGGCACGGCGCGCCGTGCCGGTGCCGGAACAAAAGTTTCACGTGCCCCTACCCTTTTGTTTCAATCATCCTTTTCAGAGCGAGCTTGAGCGGCGAGTCGTCCAGAGTCTGACTGAACTCAGTCAGCGCATCCTGAGCCGTTTTGCCGAGTTTGCGGGGGGTTGATACGGGGTGGCTGCGAATGAAGGAAACTTGCACCTTGACGTGGATTCGGCTAACCTCACATCCCCTGTTTTGCAACATAACGACAAGTTCCGGCGCAAGCTGACGCAATTTGGCGGCAACCGCAGCGTTGCCGACGGCGATGGTGAGCGTGCTTGATTGCAGGCCTAATACCTGGCTGGATTGCGCGAGACGGGGCGGTGCAACATCCATAAAATGGCGTTGCAAAGCCGACAAGACCATCGCTTTGGTTAATAGCGGGCGCAACTCCTGATTGCCGCTCAATAGTGATTTGAATCGCTGTGCCACAAATTTTAGGATTACATGATTATTAAGGGGGAGGCATGAATGTTATTCTAGTTTCCAATCGCTTGGCAAAAACCCGCAGTATTACGCTGGGCGGCTGGCAAATTTCGCTGTTGCTGTTGTTGCTGTCGGGGTTGGTGTGGGTTGCGGCATTCATGTTGCAATACGCGCTGGTGCGCTTTGCGCCGGAGGGGTTGAACGACGGGGTGCGTATCCTGTTATCCAAAGTGCAGAGCGAAGAGCGGCAAAAGCAGCAGTCCTATGTGCATAGCAGCCTGGATGCCATGGCTGCGCGGGTTGGGCAGATGCAGGCGCAGATGCAGCGTCTGGATGCGCTGGGCGCGCGCCTGGCCAAGCTGACCGGCATGAAGCCGGAGGAATTCCGGTTTGACCAACAGCCTCCTCAGGGCGGACCGCTGGTAACTTTGCCCGGCCAGGAAATGTCGGTGAACAATCTGGATCAGCAATTGAACAGGCTGGCGCAAGTGGTCAATGATCGCAGCGACAAGCTGCTGGCGCTGGAAACCATGCTGTTGCAGAATCAATTGAACCGCAAGTTGCTGCCTTCCATTCCGCCCATTAATGAGGGTGAGGGGTGGTATTCGTCGAATTTCGGTTGGCGTCTTGATCCTTTCACCGGCGCGAACGCCATGCATGAAGGTGTGGACTACGTGGTTCCGGAAGGAACGGTTATCCGGGCATCGGCCGGTGGCGTGGTTGCCTATGCGGCACAGCATCCCCAATATGGTAATATGGTCGAAGTTGATCACGGCAATGACATTGTGACGCGCTATGCGCATGCCTCGCGATTGCTGGTGAAAGTCGGTCAGGTGGTGCGGCGCGGCGAGAAGATTGCCGAAGTCGGCAGCACCGGACGTTCCACCGGCAATCATTTGCACTTCGAAGTCCGTTATAAAGGCATCGCCCAGAATCCTGTGCGTTTCTTGCAAAAAGCCGCCAGTTAGCGGTGACGGATATTTTGGTGAGGGTGAGGTGATGAATAGCCTCACCCTTTATTTTTGTAGTTGAGAATGAAAATATGATTTCCAGTGTACTAAAAAGAGTCTTTGGTAGCCGCAATGACCGCTTGCTCAAGCAATATCGCGCTACCGTCCAATCCATCAACAAGCTGGAAACCGACATCGCCAAATTGAGCGATGCGGAATTGCGCGAAAAAACCGATAGTTTCAGGCAGCGGTTCATGCAGGGCGAAACGCTCGACGCGCTGCTGCCGGAGGCATTTGCCGTGGTACGTGAGGCGAGCACGCGCGCGCTGGGAATGCGTCACTATGATGTGCAACTGATCGGCGGAATGGTGTTGCATTACGGCAAGATCGCCGAAATGCGCACCGGCGAAGGGAAAACCCTGATGGCCACCCTGTCGGTTTACCTCAATGCGATTTCCGGCAGGGGCGTGCATGTCGTGACGGTGAACGACTATCTGGCCAGCCGCGATGCCGAATGGATGGGCAAGCTGTATCGCTTTCTCGGCCTGTCGGTGGGCGTGATCCTGTCGCAGATGCCATCGGGCGACAAACAGGCCGCCTATGCCGCCGATGTCACTTACGGCACCAACAACGAATTCGGTTTTGACTACCTGCGCGACAATATGGCAACGCAGACCGGCGAGCGTTACCAGCGCCCGCTCAACTACGCCATCGTGGACGAGGTGGACTCGATCCTGATTGACGAGGCACGTACGCCGCTGATTATCTCCGGTCAGGCCGAAGACAACGTCGATATCTATGTGCGCATCGATAAATTAGCTCCCCAGTTGCAACGCCAGGCCGAGGAAGACGGGCCGGGTGATTTCAGCGTAGATGAAAAAAACCATCAGATATTACTCACCGAGTCCGGCCATGAACGTGCGGAAAATATCCTGACCCAGGCTGGTTTGCTGCCGGCCGGCGGCAGTTTGTATGACCCTGCCAATATCACGCTGATCCATCACATGTATGCGGCGTTGCGCGCGCATAACCTGTTCCACCGCGACCAGCAATATGTGGTGCAGGACGGCGAGGTGGTGATTGTGGACGAATTCACAGGGCGCCTGATGGCAGGGCGGCGCTGGTCGGACGGCCTGCATCAGGCGGTGGAAGCGAAAGAGGGCGTGGCGATCCAGAAGGAAAACCAGACGCTGGCTTCCATTACTTTCCAGAATTATTTCCGCATGTACCACAAGCTCGCCGGCATGACCGGCACGGCGGATACCGAGGCGTACGAGTTTCAGCAAATTTACAACCTGGAAACCGTGATTATTCCGCCAAACCGGCCGACTATCCGCAACGACATGATGGACAAGGTGTATCTTACCGCGAAAGAAAAATACCAGGCGGTGATCGAAGACATCAAGGATTGCTACCAGCGCGGCCAGCCGGTGCTGGTGGGCACAACCTCGATCGAAAATTCCGAGTTGCTGTCGCAGATGCTGGAAAAGGAGAAATTGCCGCATCAGGTATTGAACGCCAAGCAGCATGCGCGCGAAGCGGAGATCGTCGCACAGGCCGGGCGTCCAAAGATGGTGACCATCGCCACCAACATGGCCGGGCGCGGCACCGATATCGTGCTGGGCGGTAATGTCGAGAAGCAGGTCGAGCATCTGCACGCCGATACCAGCCTGGATGAGGCGACGCGCAACCAGCGCATCGAGCAGTTGCACGGCGAATGGCAGTCGCTGCATGAGCAGGTGCTGGCGGCGGGTGGCCTGCACATCATCGGTACCGAACGGCACGAGTCGCGCCGGGTGGACAACCAGTTGCGCGGCCGTGCCGGCCGTCAGGGTGATCCAGGTTCCAGCCGCTTCTATCTGTCGCTGGAGGATCCGCTGCTGCGAATTTTCGCCTCCGACCGCGTGGCGGCGATCATGAACCGGTTCAAGTTGCCGGAGGGCGAGGCCATCGAGCACAGCTGGGTGACGCGCGCCATCGAGAATGCGCAGCGCAAGGTCGAGGCGCGCAACTTCGACATGCGCAAGCAGATTCTCGAATATGACGATGTCGCCAACGACCAGCGCAAGGTGATTTATCAGCAGCGTAACGAATTGCTGGAGACGCAGGATATTTCCGAGACTATCCGGGCGATGCGCGAGGGGGTACTGGAAGATACGATCAGCCAATACATCACGCCGCACAGCATGGAAGAGCAGTGGGATGTGCATTCCCTGGGAAAAGCCCTGGCTGCCGAGTTCCGCCTGGAACTGCCGTTGGTGCAATGGCTGGAGGAAGACAAGCAATTGAACGAAGCGGGTTTGCGTAGCCGCGTTATCGAGCATGCCCAGCAGCAATATCAGGCCAAATTGGACATGGTCGGACCGGAAATGCACCACTACGAGCGCGTTATCATGCTGCAGAGCCTGGATACGCACTGGCGCGAGCATCTGGCTGCGCTGGATCATTTGCGCCAGGGTATCCACTTGCGCGGTTATGCACAGAAAAACCCGAAGCAGGAATACAAACGCGAGGCTTTTGAACTATTTTCCATGATGCTGGAAGCGATCAAGCGCGAAGTGACACAGATATTGATGACGGTGCGGGTGCGCAGCGAAGCGGGTGTGGGATCGGCAGAAGCCCCACACGTACCGGAAAATGTAAAGTATCATCATGCCGATTATGATGAGGCGTTGGCACAATCAGCGGACGGCGAGCCAACTACCGAAGAGCATAGACCTTTTGTGCGCGATGGGCAGAAGGTGGGACGCAACGATCCGTGCCCATGCGGATCAGGCAAAAAATACAAGCAGTGCCATGGTAAATTAAACTAGATAAACCAATATGCGAAAGGAGGATATATGTCACTAGTAATTGATACTCTGCGCACCTCGACGATTACCGAGGAATTGAGCGATGCAGAGGTGGATATTCTTTCTGGCCTGTTTGAAGTTTACGATTACAAATCCGGAGATACCATCGTTCAGCCCGGTGAGCCTCAACCGGACAACCTGTACATCCTGGCGCATGGCGATATTGAAGTAAAAATCCAAAGCGCCGAAGGAAAATCCACCATCCACGTCCTCAAACCGGGTGACTTGGCGGGCATGATCACCTTCGTCGGCGGTGCGGCTTCGCAGGTCAGTGCGACGCTGTGTGCCGTCGGCGACACCAAGGTGTTGAGCCTGGAGCGATCCAGATTCGAGACGCTGATCAACAGCCATCCGATGATCGTGTACCGCGTCATGCGCGGCTTGGCGCGCAACATGCACGGCATCGTGCGGCGCATGAATACCGAATCAGTAGAGCTCAGCAATTACATCTATCGCACACACGGTCGCTACTAGGAAAAGCTTCATGCCGGTCAATCTGACACCGCCCGCCGCGGCACAACTGTTGCCCGTTGCGGGCATTTCTTTGGGCGTCACCGAAGCGAATATCAAGCGGGAAAATCGCAAGGACTTGCTGGTGATGCAACTAAGCGAAGGCGCGCGGGTCGCGGGTGTGTTTACCCAGAACCGTTTTTGCGCGGCGCCGGTGATCGTTGCGCGCGAACATCTTGCGCAACCCGATGGCATCCGCGCGCTGGTGATCAATACCGGCAACGCCAATGCCGGAACCGGCGAGCAGGGTATGCAGGATGCGCGCACCACCTGCGCGGCATTGGCGGGCCTGCTGGGCTGCAAGGCTACGCAGATACTGCCGTTTTCCACCGGCGTGATCATGGAGCCGTTGCCGGTGAGCAAGATTGCCGCAGGCCTGCCCGGCTGCATGACGAACATGCGCGCCGACAACTGGTTTGACGCTGCACATGCGATCATGACCACCGACATCGTCGCCAAGGCCATTTCAAAACAAGTAACAATAAATGGCGTGACCATCACCATCACCGGCATCGCCAAAGGCTCCGGCATGATCCACCCGAACATGGCGACCATGCTCGGCTATATCGCCACCGGTGCCGCGATCGCGCAGCCATTGTTGCAACGCATGGTCACTGAGGCCGCCAGCCGCTCGTTCAACTGCATCACCGTGGACGGCGATACCTCCACTAACGACGCGCTGATGCTGATCGCCACCGGTCAGGCCACACTGCCGGAAATCCGCGATGCGGGCGGTGCAGAGTTCGCCGCGCTGCAGGCCGCCGTCACCGAAGTCGCGATTTACCTTGCGCAAGCCATCGTGCGCGACGGCGAAGGCGCGACCAAATTCATCACCGTGCAGGTCGAAGGCGGCAAGAATGAGGCCGAATGCAAGCAGATCGGCTACGCCATCGCCCGTTCGCCGCTGGTCAAGACCGCTTTCTTTGCCTCCGACCCCAACCTCGGGCGCATCCTCGCCGCGATCGGCTATGCCGGCGTCGACGATCTGGATGTCGCCACGCTCAAGCTGTATCTGGACGAGGTGCTGGTCGCCGAGAATGGCGGGCGCGCGGCCAGCTATCGGGAGGAGGATGGTCAGCGGGTGATGCAGCAGAGCGACATCACGATTCGGGTGGTGTTGGGTCGTGGGGTTGCTGCGGCCACTTTGTGGACTTGTGATTTTTCTTACGATTACGTGAAGATCAACGCGAGCTATCGCAGTTAGTTTTCCTCATCTGACCGTTCGCCCTGAGCCTGTCGAAGGGTGCCGCACGTAGGTTGGGTCGCGTAACCCAACATCAAATGCAACACCAAAAACAACACCGCCGGGGTAACGCGGCAGCTAGTCACTTTCTTTTGCTTCGCCAAAAAGAAAGGGGTCTTCGTGAAAGAGTGTGGGTAAATTTTATGTTTTTTAGAGTCTCGGGAGCATAGGCGTGAGTATTTTCAATCGCAGATATTCTTCATCTCGCAGTCCATACGCACGGCGTTGGATAATTCGGGCATTATGCGCCCCTTGCCTTGAACGTTAGAGAGTTTCAATGAACTACTTGCCAACTTTTCCAATAGATATCACGCCGCTCATGGCATTTGGTTTGATGCTGATAATTGGTGCCGTTGGGGGCTATGTTGCCCATCGGTTATCCTGGCTCCCGAGTATCACAGGTTTTCTGCTGGTCGGCTTTGTATGTGGTCCCAGTGGCATCGGCCTGCTGAGCCAAGAGACGATAGTTGAATCGCGAATTTTTATTGATATCGCTCTCGCCCTGATTCTTTATCGTCTTGGCTTATCTTTGGATATCAGGATACTTCAGCGATCTCCGAGACTTATCGTCACTTCGCTGGTCGAGAGTTTTGCAACATTTGGCCTGGTTTTTTACATATTGCATTTATTTGGCATGCCCGCGCCTGTTGCTGTTCTGGTGGCCGCCATCACAATTTCATCTTCGCCAGCGGTGCTGCTTCACGTGGCACACGAGGTTGGCGCCAAAGGCGTAGTCACCGAATCTACCAAGACGTTAGTAGCACTTAATAATTTGATTTCATTTGTTGCGTTTTCTGCAACCTTGCCGGCCTTGCACTACTCTACCGGGTCTGATTGGATAACCATTATTCTCCAGCCGGTGTACCAGCTCACCGGTTCATTGCTTTTGGGATGCGCATTAGCTTTTGGCCTGCACATGATTGCCGTGAGAACGCAGCAGGCTTCTCAATACAAACTTGCACTGGTCATAGGCACAGTCATCGTTGCGGTTGGCCTGGCGCAGCAACTGAAGCTTTCCATGCTATTTGCCCCTCTGGTGATTGGTGTCGTCATCAAAAATCTGGAGCGGGAAACGGTTGTTTCAAACCTTGAGTTTGGCGCGCCGTTCGAACTCTTTTTCATCGTTTTGTTCGTTTTTGCCGGCGCCGGACTGCATCTTCACGAGTTGATCGAGTTCGCTCCTGTGGTATTGGTGCTAGTGCTTGCCCGGAGTCTTGCGAAGATGCTTGGGGCTACGACGATGTTTTCTCTATTCAAGGAGCCAATCCGTGCAGGCATATCGAGCGGGATGCTGTTGATACCGATGGCCGGGCTGGCTATTGGACTTGTTCAGACCTCAGGCAACCTGTTTCCTCAGTATGCGGCGACTGTTACCGCAATTATTCTGGGTGCGGTGGCAATATTTGAAACAATCGGTCCGCCAATCGCAGCCTATGCGTTCCGTGTCGCGGGTGAGTCCGCCGGCATGAACTCCGCCGGCATGAACTCCGCTGGCATGAACGAAGACTCTGACAATACGGTCAAGGCGGATGTGCTGTAGGCGGCGCTGCAACCCCGTTGTTTTGTGGTGGGCGGTACTGGGTTCGAACCAGTGACCCCTGCCGTGTGAAGGCAGTGCTCTACCGCTGAGCTAACCGCCCCGAAGAGGGCGCGCATTAAATCATAATGCGCCAATCACGGTCAATTTCTTTGTGCGTGCAATGAGTAAAACTCGTAAAATGCGCGCCTTAAATTGTTTGCCATGCCTGCTTTGCCTATGACCATACGTACTCGTTTCGCGCCCAGCCCCACCGGCTATCTGCATATTGGCGGCGCGCGTACCGCCCTGTTTTCATGGGCCTACGCGCGCAAGCTGGGGGGCATCTTCATTTTGCGTATCGAAGACACCGATCTGGAACGCTCCACGCAGGAATCGGTGCAGGCGATCCTGGATGGGATGTCCTGGCTGAATCTGGATTATGACGAGGGGCCGTTCTACCAGATGCAGCGCATGGATCGCTACAAAGCGGTGATCCGGCAGATGCTCGATGAGGATACGGCCTATTACTGCTATACCGCACCGGAGGAATTGGAAGCACTACGCGAAGCGCAACGCGCGCGCGGTGAGAAGCCCCGCTACGACGGACGCTGGCGACCGGAGCCGGGCAAGGTGTTGTCGGCGCCGCCGGAGGGTGTCAAACCGGTGGTACGTTTCAAGAATCCTGTTTCCGGTGTGACGTACTGGGATGATCTGGTCAAAGGCAAGATCGTTTTTGAGAACAGCGAACTGGACGATCTGATCATCGCGCGTGCCGACGGTACGCCAACTTACAATTTCTGCGTGGTAGTGGACGATCTGGATATGGGCATCACCCAGGTCATCCGCGGCGACGATCACGTCAACAATACGCCGCGCCAGATCAATATTCTCAAGGCATTGGGCGCGACGCTGCCGCAGTATGCGCATGCGCCGATGATCCTGGGCAGCGACGGCGAGCGTTTGTCCAAGCGGCATGGCGCGGTAAGCGTGATGCAATATGCCGAGGGCGGCTTCTTGCCGGAAGCACTGATCAATTATCTGGCGCGCCTGGGCTGGTCGCATGGCGATGAGGAAATTTTCTCCATGCAGCAATTTATCGAGTGGTTTGACTTGCGCCATATCAG
>JANLID010000103.1 GCA_024654105.1 Gallionella sp.
CATTCGACTAGGCTGGCAAAAAACGCCAGCCAAATCGCTGGTTATCCCGCTAGCGGGCGAGGAGGCGAACGAGAAAGGCTCTCTTCAATCCCTGCGGACGAGCCGGCAGGCGAAGACAAAGGCCGCGTCCTTCGCGTAACCGCAGAGCGCTGGAACCAATTGATGGGGCTTGCCGGAGAAGTGAAGGTGGAGGCTGGATGGCTTCATCCTTATGTGGTTTCACTCGGCAAGCTGAAGCGCCGCCAGGTGGAACTGGCAGAAATTCTGGATTCATTGAGATGTTCGCTCGATGACATGCGCGCTTCAAAAACAGTCATTGATACGCTGTTACAGGCGCAAGGCAAGATATCCGAATGCCGCAGTATCCTTGCCGACCAGACATCGGACCTTGATTCATATGACATGCGCATCAACAAACTGTCCGAGAAGCTGCACAGGGAAACAATCAAGACGCGTATGCGCCCCTTTTCAGATGGAGTGCATGGGTTTCAGCGGATGGTGCGCGACATCGCGAAATCATTGGGTAAAAAGGTCAAGCTCGAAATAAATGGCCTCTCGATCCAGGTGGACAGGGATGTGCTTGAAAAGATGGAGGCGCCGCTGAACCATATCTTGCGCAATGCCCTCGACCATGGCGTCGACCTGCCTGAAGAGCGTGTCAAAGCCGGAAAACCGGAACAGGCAACCATACGGATTACAGCCGCGCACAGTGACGGTATGCTCTCCATCGTTATCGATGACGACGGGCGCGGCATAGATCTTGAGCGCCTGAGGAAAAAAGTGATCGAGAAAAAACTGGTCACGCCGGAAATGGCGGCCAATCTCAGCGAAGCAGAGTTGCTGGAATTTCTCTTTCTGCCGAGTTTTTCGACCAAGGATGAGGTCACGGATATTTCCGGTCGCGGGGTTGGGCTTGATGTCGTGCTGGACACGGTGCAGAAAATGCGCGGCTCTGTGGAGACCACAACCAAGCTGGGAGAGGGCACGCGTTTTCACATGCGCCTGCCGCTGGCGATGTCGGTCATATCTTCGCTGATTGCCGAAATTGGCGGCGAGCCGTATGCATTTCCGCTGTCGCGAATTGTGCGTGCGATCAAATTGCCGGCGCGCGATGTTGATGTGCTGGAAGACCATCAATTTGTAAAGATAGATGGCGAAAATATAGGTCTGGTGGGCGCGTCACAGGTATTGGGGTTGGGGGTGCAGGCGGAGGGAGGTGAAGAGCTGTCGGTGATTATCATCGGGGATCGTCACAATCGCTGCGGCGTGGCGGTGGACAAGCTGCTGGGGCAAAAAGAGCTTGCCATCCAGGCATTGGATTCGCACTTGGGCAAGGTGCAGGATGTCAGTGCTGCCGCAGTGCTTGAGGACGGTTCTCCGGTGTTGATTCTGGATATCGATGACCTGGTGGTGTCCGTGGCGGCGCTGGTCAGAAAAGGCCACATAACGAAGGTAACCAAATCGACCCGGGATGACGTTGAGGAGGTGCTCAAGAATATCCTGGTCGTAGATGATTCGCGGACGGTTCGTGAAGTTGAACGCAATCTGCTGGAAAACGCCGGTTACCATGTGGATGTTGCGGTGGATGGAGTGGATGGCTGGAATGCCATCAGGGCATTCAAGAAATATGACCTGATCGTTACCGATATAGATATGCCGCGCATGGACGGCATAGAACTGGTGCACCTGATAAAGAGTGACAGGGACTACAACCCGGTGCCGGTGATTATCGTATCCTACAAGGAAAGAGAAGAGGATCGCAGGCGCGGCATGGACGCCGGCGCCGACTATTATCTGACCAAGGGCAGCTTTCATGATAATTCCTTGCTGGACGCAGTGGCAGACCTGATAGGAGAAGTGGAGGCATGAGGGTAGCGATCGTTAACGATATGCAAATGGCGGTAGAAGCCCTGCGGCGCACTTTATCGCCGGGCTATGAGATAGCGTGGGTTGCGGAAAACGGCGCGGAGGCCGTTAAACATTGCGCCGAGGACGTGCCGGATTTGATCCTGATGGATCTCATCATGCCGGAAATGGACGGTGTCGAGGCCACCCGCCAGATCATGGCAAAGTCTCCTTGCGCAATACTCATTGTCACGGCTTCCGTGAACCAGAATGTCTCGCTGGTTTTTCAGGCCATGGGCGCGGGCGCGCTGGATGCCGTGAGCACACCCACATTGGCGGGTGATGAAAAAGGGCACGAGGAGTTTCTGCAAAAGATACGGACGATAGGACGGTTGCTGGATGCAAACTACCGCAGCTATCATGCCGGGCACAAGGGGACAACAAGGGCGGAAAAACCGGACAATTGGCTGGTGGTAATCGGCGCCTCTACCGGTGGCCCCGCAGCGGTCGCAAAAATCATTTCAAAGCTGCCCGCAGATTTTCAGGCGGCCGTTGTCGTGATCCAGCACGTGGATGAAAGTTTTGCGCCCGGCCTTGCGGAGTGGCTGGACCAGCAATCCGCTCTGCCGGTCCGGTTGGCCCGCGAGGGAGACAGAATCGAGAATGGTGTGGTACTGATTTCAGGTACGAATAATCATCTGGTTGTCAAAGAGGGGCAAACTTTGGGTTATAAGGTTGAGCCGGCCACCACACCATACCGCCCGTCTGTCGACGTGTTTTTTGAAAGCATGCTGGCCAGTTGGTCTGGCCGGTCCATCGCCGCGCTTCTTACCGGCATGGGGAAAGACGGCGCCGAAGGGCTGCTCAAACTGAGAAATAATGGGGTATTCACAATTGCCCAAAGCGCCGAGACCTGCGCCGTATACGGAATGCCAAAAGCAGCGGTCGAGTTGAACGCCGCGGTGAAAATACTGCCGATCGACAGTATCGCTGAAACGATACTGAATCATCTGGCAGAAAGAAAATGGGGGTAGCCCGTCGCCATGAGCAATGATATCAAGCCAGAAATCACCGTGACTGCCGGCGCAAACAACTTATCTCACCCGGTAGTGTTGCTGGTGGACGACCAGGCAATCGTCGCGGAGGCGATACGGCGAATGCTTGCCGATGAGGCCGATATAGAGTTTCATTACTGCAAGGAACCGGCCAGCGCGGTCGGCAAGGCAAACGAAATCAGGCCCACCATCATCCTCCAGGACCTGGTGATGCCTGAAGTGGATGGCTACACGCTTCTCAAGTTTTACCGGGGAAACCCGGCCACATCGGGCACGCCCGTTATAGTTCTTTCATCCAGGGAAGACCCGAAGGACAAAAGACAGGCTTTTGAAAACGGCGCCAGCGACTACCTGGTAAAACTGCCGGACAAGATAGAGCTGATTGCCCGTATCCGCGCCCACTCAAATACCTATCTGCTGCAATTGCAGCGCGATGAGGCGTACCGGGAAATGAAGAAGCTGCAGGAACAGCTGACGGAGAGCCACAAAAAACTCGAAGAAAGCAATGCGACGCTCCTGCGCCTTTCCACCATGGATGGGCTTACGGGAATCGCCAACCGCCGCCATTTCGATGAAACTCTTCTGCTCGAATGGAAAACCGGCCTGCGGGAAAATACGATTCTTTCCGTAATCATGCTGGATATAGATTTTTTCAAGAAATACAACGATGGCTACGGGCATCAGGGAGGGGACGATTGCCTCAAAGAGGTTGCGAAAACGCTAAGGGATTCCCTGAATAGGCCCGGTGATTTTATCGCACGCTACGGAGGTGAAGAATTTGTGGCCATTCTGCCCGGCACCGATGCAAAAGGCGCCGCCATCATTGCCGAGCAGATGCGGGCAAATATAGCAACGAAAAATATTCCGCACGCATATTCGAATGTGGCCGATCATGTTTCCATCAGCCTGGGGGTTGCGGCAATGCGGCCGGACAAGTCTGATTCACCTGCCGATTTGGTTGCCAAGGCTGACGGGGCGCTTTATAAGGCGAAGGAACAAGGGCGCAACTGTTACGTCGTCGCGGAGTGATTCTTCCGGGTGTTCTGATTCCAATCACAGCAGTGCCGCAGCAAGCGTAGGGCGGGTCACACCCGCCATTTCAACATCGGGTCACACCCGCCATTTCAACATCATTCACCAAATTCTGCATCGTTTTTCTCGTTATTTTGTGTAACGGCGGGTGTGACCCGCCCTACTGCTGGCACGGGTGTGATCCGCCCTACCCAATCATGCGGATAAATCCCTTCCTTCACATAGCGGTGAAAACTGGAATGCGGCCAATCCGCCACGCATTCCACGTGGCCGTGCTTGACCGGATTCCAGTGAATGTAATCCACATGCCGGGCAAAATCATGCTCGTCACGAATTTGATGTTCCCAGTAGCGGTTTTGCCAAAGTGTGCCTTGCCGTTTTTTTTTGCGGCGCGCGGTCATGTATTCGCCACGCGCCAGCCTGTCCCCGCAACGTTGTGTCACCTTCGTTTTAATCAATTTCCAGCGCGCGGCAAAATCCGCATCCCCCGGCGGCAACGTCCACACGCAATGCAGATGATCCGGCAACAATACCCACGCGTCGATTGCGAAGGGTAAAGTCGTTCTCACGCATTCGATCGCATCTCTCAGCGCGGCCCGGACATCCGCTTCCACCAAAAACGGCTGTCGGCGCAATGTATTGACCGTGAAGAAATAGCTTCCTCCTTCAGCGTTGGCGCGGCGATAGTTGGGCATGTCGCATTCCGGTTTATTTCGTATGGTGGCGGGTCCGAAAAACTTATGGCCGGGCATCCGTGTGCCCGCCCTACTGCCCCAGCGGCGGGTGTGCCCCGCCATTTTACAAACGTAGGGCGGGTC
>JANLID010000107.1 GCA_024654105.1 Gallionella sp.
CTGCGACGTGCCGCGCAGCACCGGATGATCGGGCGTCAGAGCGCGTGCACGATGGGCAAACACCAGCTTGTCGTCGATCATCTCGCGCGCAACTTCGAACGATACCTGCTCGACCTTGGCCACCTCATGGGAAGTGCGGAAACCATCGAAGAAATGCAATATCGGCACACGCGATTCGAGCGTCGCGGCTTGAGCGATCAGCGCCATGTCCATCGCTTCCTGCACCGAATTGGAGGCGAGGAAGGCAAAACCGGTCGAACGCGCCGACATCACATCGCTATGGTCGCCGAAAATCGACAGTCCCTGCGCCGCCAGCGAACGCGCCGCCACATGCATGACGAACGGCGTCAACTCGCCAGCGATCTTGTACATATTGGGGATCATCAGCAGCAGTCCCTGCGATGCGGTGAAGGTGGTTGTCAGGGAACCGCTCTGCAACGCCCCATGCACCGTGCCGGCGGCGCCGCCTTCGCTTTGCATCGTAATCACCTCGGGTACTGTGCCCCACATGTTGGGCGTGCCGGCTGCCGACCATGCGTCGGAATATTCACCCATCGGCGAGGAAGGGGTGATCGGGTAAATTGCGATCACCTCGTTGGTCAGGTGGGCAATATAGGCGGCGGCCTCATTCCCGTCGATCGTAACCATTTGCGCTTGATGCATCAAAAAACTCCTTCAGTCAGTATTTATTCTAATGTGTCCAGTTACCCGGAGATGAAACATGATCCAACAATTCGCGTGATAGTAGCCAGCCTGCGTGGTTGTTCCGGCTTTAGCCGGTTACAACCACGGAGAACCCCTTATGGGTGAACTTGCTGCAGCATTTTGCAGCCTGGTCGACAGCTATGCAAAACTTGCACGGGGTTTGCGAGTTGGGTAATAAAGTCGCCCATTTTTACTTGCCCCACCTTGATTGTCACAACCCGCCAGCGGACGTAAAGTTTTGCGGCAAGGCGTCGCAGATTTATACGGCCAACCGGGTAACACGCAAAGTCAGAGAATGCCCATATTCCGCCACAGGCAAACGTGATGACATAACCGGAATCTCACATCTATCATAAAGACCGGCAAGGACGCAGATTAATTATATCAAGCAAATCCGGCGAGCACTAATAGTGCGCATTCTATCTCAACTATTTAAGCTGTGAAATTTTTTAGTTCCGGCTAATCCGAATATTATCCCGCACTGAAACTTCATTTTTCACACCTTGCCGCTGAATTTTAGGGGATACCTTCCTACCTGTTTTTGCTCTCGATCAATTCTTGCACGATCGGTGCGAGAATTCTATAACTAAAACTTCCGCACAACCACGACGATAGCCGATCCCGTGGTAATTCGAATTACCATTGAGCACAGATAGACGATGCAGCTATAATGCCTTGGTCGAAAACCCAAGTAGCCGTTCGCAGAGCAGAAACATGTAACCCAACTATCGTTTGGCTGAAGGCTCCGCATTTAACCAAACTCAGGATCATTTGTGATAACAAAAATACTTGTCGCCAACCGCGGTGAAATTGCGGTGCGCATTGTGCGCGCCTGCTCTGAAATGGGCATCAAGTCGGTCGCCATCTACACGGATGCCGATCGTCATGCCCTGCACGTAAAAAAGGCGGACGAAGCCTACCATATCGGTTCAGAACCGGTCGCCGGCTATCTTAATGCTCATAACATTGTCAATCTGGCTGTTACCGCAGGGTGCGATGCGCTGCATCCAGGCTATGGCTTCCTTGCGGAGAATCCTGAACTGGCAGAAATTTGCGCGCGCCGCGATATCAAGTTTATCGGCCCAAACGCAGATGTCATCCGCCAGATGGGCGACAAAGTCCAGGCGCGCAACGCCATGCTAGCCGCAGGCGTGCCTTGTATACCGGGCAGCGACGGCAACCTCGCCGATATTGAAGAGGCGCGCATACTGGCCAGCAAGATCGGCTACCCGGTAATGCTCAAGGCCACCAACGGCGGCGGCGGGCGTGGCATCCGCCGTTGCGATAACGAAAAAGAGCTGCTCGGCAATTATGAGCGTGTGATTTCCGAAGCCAGCAAGGCTTTCGGCCAGCCGGAAGTATTCCTGGAAAAATGCGTGGTCAACCCGCGACATATCGAAGTGCAGGTGCTGGGCGACAGCCACGGCAATATGATCCACCTGTTCGAACGCGATTGTTCCATCCAGCGCCGCAACCAGAAGCTGATCGAGATCGCGCCCTCGCCGCAGATCACCCCGGAGCAGCGCGAATACATCGGCAATCTGGGCGTCAAAGCAGCCCGCGCCGTGAGCTATGAAAACGCGGGGACAATCGAATTTCTGCTCGATCAGGACGACAATTTCTATTTCATGGAAATGAACACGCGCATCCAGGTTGAACACACCGTAACGGAAACCATTACCGGCATCGACATCGTGCAGGAGCAAATTCGCATCGCCGATGGCCTCAAGCTGCAATACCAGCAGGAAGATGTCAGATTCCGCGGCTACGCCATGGAGTTTCGCATCAACGCGGAAGACCCCAAGAATGGCTTCCTGCCGAGCTTCGGCAAAATCACCCGTTACTACGCGCCGGGCGGTCCCGGCGTGCGTATCGATGCCGCCATGTACAGCGACTATGAGATTCCGCCTTATTTTGACTCCATGTGCGCCAAGCTCACCGTTTGGGCACTCACCTGGGAGGGTGTTATCGAACGTGGCCGCCGGGCGCTTAGCGATATGGTGATCTATGGTGTCAAGACAACCATGCCGTATTATCAGGAAATCCTGAAGCATCCAGACTTCAGAAATGCGAACTTCAACACCGGGTTTGTGGAATCCCATCCGGAGTTGATCAATTACACCACCAAAATTCCGCCGGAATTGAGGGCAGCAGTTATATCGGCCGCGATAGCAGCGCACGAAGGCATCTAGATGGGGCCACCCCTAATTTCAATTTGACATTCAAGTAAACGCCATGGCAAAAATCCTTATTTCCGAACTGGTTCTGCGCGACGGCCATCAATCCATGATCGCGACACGCATGCGCACCGACGACATGCTGCCCATCTGCTCCAAGCTGGATAGCATCGGCTTCTGGTCGGTTGAAGCCTGGGGAGGCGCAACTTTCGATGCCTGCGTGCGCTTTCTGAAGGAAGACCCGTGGGAGCGTCTCAGAAAACTGCGCAAGGCATTACCGAACAGCCGTATCCAGATGCTGCTGCGCGGCCAGAACCTGCTCGGCTACCGCCACTATTCCGATGATGTGGTACGTGCCTTTGTCGGCAAATCCGCGGACAACGGCATCGACGTGTTCCGTATCTTCGATGCGATGAACGACCTGCGCAATTTGCGCGTTTCCGTCGAAGCGGTAAAAAAATCCGGCAAGCATGCCGAGGGCTGCATCAGCTACACCACCAGCCCGGTGCACGGCATTCCCCAATTCGTCGAACTGGCCCGCGAACTGGAAGCCATGGGCTGCGATACCGTCTGCATCAAGGACATGGCCGGCCTGCTCACACCCTACGCGACCACCGAGCTGGTCAGTGCGCTGCGCGCCGCCATCAGCCTGCCGATCCACCTGCACAGCCACGCTACCTCCGGCTTGTCCGCCATGTGTTTTCTCAAGGGCGTGGAGGCGGGCGCCACCATGCTGGACACCTGCAATTCCTCCTTCGGCGAAGGCGCCAGCCATTCCTCGACCGAGAGCATCGTTGCCGCACTGCAAGGCACGCCCTACGACACCGGGATCGACCTCGCCGCGCTACAGGAAATCACCGCCTATTTCTACGAGGTGCGCCAGAAATACTGGCAGTTTGAGAGCCCCTACACCGGGGTAGATACGCGCGTGCTGGTGAATCATGTGCCGGGCGGCATGATCTCGAACTTGTCCAACCAGCTCAAGGAATCGGGTGCACTCAACCGCATGAACGAAGTGCTCGCCGAAATCCCGCGCGTGCGCGAAGACTTGGGTTACCCGCCGCTGGTTACGCCGACCTCGCAAATCGTCGGCTCACAGGCAGCCATGAACGTTTTAACCGGGGAGCGCTACAAATCCGTCACCAATGAAGTCAAAAACTATCTGCTCGGCCACTACGGCAAGGCACCGGGCAAGGTCAACGAACAAGTCAAAAAGCTTGCGGTTGGTGATGCCGAAGTCATCACCTGCCGCCCAGCAGACCTGCTGGATGACGAGATGAACCGGCTCAAAATAGCTTGCGAAGATCTGGCCAAAAGCGAGGAAGATGCCCTCACTTACGCCATGTTCCCGGAGCTGGCAAAAACCTTCCTGCAAGAGCGCAACGCCAACACACTCAACCCTGAGCCGTTGCTGTCCAAGGAGGCTGCCGCCACCACCGCCGAACGCTATGCACCCAATGAGTTCAAGGTGACGCTGCATGGCGAAACCTTCCATATCAAACTCACTGGCAGCGGGTACCACGGCGAAACCCAGCGCCCGTTCTACGTTTCCGTTGATGGGATTTCGGAAGAAGTCATCGTCGAAACCCTGAACGAAATCGAGGTTTCCGACGGCAAGGGCAACCACAAGAAAAAACCTGCAGCCCCGGTCTCAGGCTCAGGCCGACCACGTCCATCTCACGAAGGTTGTGTGACGACCGCCATGCCTGGCACGATTGTCGATGTCAAAACCAAGGTGGGCGACGAAGTCGAGGCAGGAGATGGCGTGCTGGTCATCGAAGCCATGAAAATGGAAAATGAAATCCAGGCACCCATCAGCGGCATCGTCATCAGCATCCATGTCAAGAAGGGCGACAGCGTGGCACCGGACGAGACACTGGTGGAAATCCAGTAAGTCTGCAAGATGGTGATGCCGCTTGACCGTTTGTGTTGAGCCGGCAGAAGGTCCATTGAGAGGCAAAGCTCGGCCAACGGGACATATTCGAGGATGCCGCCACGAATGATCGCTTCTTCGACCAAGCTGCTGGTCGGCGCTGTCCACTTGAACTTCCTCACCGACCCAAATCAAACATTGGTGGATCACTGGTCATACGGTGCGGCCGGTTGATGGCAAACCTGAAAACAAATGCGGCCTTAGCATCCAGCGAATTTATTTGCAGTGCATTTTCTGGCGAGTTCTTGCGCTTTGACAATTTGCTCGGCAGTCATGCGCCTTGCAATGGCGTCGCGTTGATCAATGCGTTGTTGAACAGCAATTTTTCGTCCTGGAGTAAAATCATTACTGACCGCAATGTTGAGCCACATGTGCGCCAGCACATCATCCTGTGGAACACCGTCTCCCAGGATATACTTCCACCCAAGCTTTTCCTGCGCAAAAACATTACCCTGTTCCGCTGCCAGACGGTACCACTTCACCGCCTCCTTGAAATCTTTGGGAACACCCTTTCCATGGTCATATATTTCTCCAAGGCTGAGCTGTGCAAAGGCATCTCCCTGCTCCGCGGCTAATCGGCACCACTTTCCCCTTTCCTTGTAATCCCGGGGGACGCCCAGACCGATGTCATACATAGACCCGAGTTTTGATTGGGCTTTGGCGTTACCCTGTTCCGCTGCCAGCCGATACCACTTTACCGCTTCCTTGTAATCCTGGGGAACGCCCAGCCCGAAGTCGTACATGGAGCCAAGTATAAGCTGTGCTTCAGCATCGCCTTTTTCCGCCAATGGCCTGTACAACTTTGCCGCCTTTTTATAATCTCCCGCAGCATAAGCACGCCCCTCTTCCGACAGCGAATCGGCCATCGCATCGAGCGTAACGGCCGGAAAGCTGACCATTGCATGTCCGGATACCGCAAACAAACATACGCAAAACAACAAAACCTGTTTTAGCAACTGATTCATTTTCATCCTCATTATCAACACATAACCTTGAACATAGCCTGCACCATTTTATACGGTGTTCCACTCTTATCCAAAACAGATCACGGCGTTAAGTCTATCAAAAGTGTAGGGTATCCGCAAAATCCCGGTCATATTCCAAAATGAGCAAGCTGCTGACGATCGGACATGGTTTGCCGGGCAAAGTTGGGGCGACTGCGTGTGATAATATTCCAACTTGATGATGCTCAACATTTTTAGAGATTCACCTGCATGAATAATCCCATCCACCCATCCGCCGTGCTCTATGCGGGCAGCCGGACATTTCCGCAACTTGCCGCGTGCGAACATTTTGCCGGCAGCGAAAAAATGCTGGGCAAGGCGCTCCATATCCAGGCCGAACTATCGGTCGATGGAGTGCCCATTTTCGACATTACTGCCGACTGCGAGGATGGCGCGCCCGCAGGCAGGGAACGAGAACATGCAGAAATGATCGCCAGGTTGATCCTGTCCGGGGAAAACCGTTTTGACCGCATTGGCGTGCGTATCCACGATGTCAGACACCCGGCCTGGCGCGACGAACTGGAAACCATCATCAGCCGTGCAGGACAGCGTGTGGCCTATATCGTTTTGCCCAAGCCGGAAAATACAAAAGATGTTGCAACCCAGATTGCCGCCCTCGACGAACTGAGGATCCGCTGCGGCATTGCCCGCGAGATTCCCGTCCACATACTGATCGAAACGCCATGCGCGCTGCATGAAGCTTGGGAGATCGCCCGCCTGCCTCATGTCGAAGTTCTCGACTTCGGCCTGATGGATTTCGTCTCCGCGCACCACGGCGCGATTCCCGCCGCCGCGATGCGTTCGCCCGGCCAGTTCGACCATGCGCTGGTGGTGCGCGCCAAGTGCGAGATTGCCGCCGCCGCGCTGGGCAATGGCATCGTGCCCAGCCACAACGTCACCACCGAAATACGCGATGTCAATGTGGTGCGGGAAGACGCCCGCCGCGCCCGGCAGGAGCTCGGCTTTTTGCGCATGTGGAGCATCCATCCGGCGCAGATCCAGCCTATCGTCGAAGCCATGCGCCCGGATTTCGCCGAAGTCGACGAAGCCGCCACCTTGCTGGCCGCCGCCCAGGATGCTGCCTGGGGGCCTATCCAGCACGAAGGAAAACTGCATGACCGGGCTTCCTACCGCTACTACTGGGAACTGCTGCAACGCGCACAAGCGACGGGCATGGCTATTCCGGCCGATGCCCGCCGGCGCTTCTTTTCCTGAGCCTGAATAACAGCCAAGCCTGCCTGGAAAAATGATCGAAACCTCCTACGGGTGACGCCAATGAAATTAACAGAAATTGATGCATTGCGCGCTTACGCGCGAATGATGAACACGCTGGATACATCGCATATCGAACCGTTGCTGGACGAAGATTTCCGCTACTCGTCGCAGTGGATGATCGGGGAAATTCCCTCGAAGCAGGAATTCCTCGACTACATGAAATCCATACTTGCCTCGATCAGGCAATCGGGTAGCCGGGTTTACGCCGAAATCGCGTATGCCAACGCATGGGGCCACGACGAATGTGTCGTCACGGCAGAGGGCGACAAGGGAAACCTGGTCGCCTGCGTATTTGCTCATGTGAAGGACGGAAGAATCCGGCGCATCGACGTATGCGGCGACCCCCCTCCTTCCGCGACCATGAGAAGCGGAGAATATCCGTCGTGACGGCGGGGCGGCGAAAAAATTACCGCACAGGTTCGAAGGTCGCGTCCAGATTCAGGTCGTCGCAGTAATCAAGGAAATCTTCGCGCAATGTAGGAAGGTGGATGTCCGCATGGATGCCCACTGTCATGGCGACGGAAAACATGGGTGCGCCGGTGTGTGGCGCCGGATAGGTATCGGTCTGAAGCTCCTCGATATTGATGCTTTTTCTGGAGAAGAAAGCCGCCAGATTGCGGACGATGCCTGGATGATCCATCGCCACCACTTCCACACTATAGGGCATCACCGGCTGCGTCCGTTCCCGTTTCTGTGTTCGTTTATGGACAATGGCGAGACCCAGTTGATCGCCCATCTGCCCCATTTGTCCTTCAAGCTTGGAAAGCGCGTGCCATGGGCCCGAAACCAGCATGATCAGGGCAAACTGTCCGCCCAATACCGCCATGCGGCTTTCTTCGATATTGCATCCGCTCTCAGTGATTTTGCTGGAAAGCCGGTCAACGAGACCTATCTTGTCTTCTCCCGAAGCGGTGATCACCAGGTAGTTGTTTTGATTGTCTGTGGTCATGAGTTGCTGGAGCGTCAGGATTGAACAAATCCCAGTGTAATGCCCAATACGATAATGTGCCAGCGACGTGAACAGAAGTGACAAAAAGAATGTTGATAGCCGGAAGATTTTTGAAGTACCATCACGCCTCCGCGCATCCGGACTTACGACATTATTGATGGCGCGGCGACAAAAATAATATTATCGAAACGGAAAACTCCATGACTCTGATGATAGGAATCCCCCGGGAAATAAGCGCAGGCGAAAAACGCGTGGCCACCGTGCCCGATGTTGTTGAAAAACTCATCAAGCTGGGTTTTAAGGTCGCCGTGGAATCCGGCGCCGGTGATGCAGCCAATTTCAGCGACGAAGTTTATCGTGCGGCAGGCGCAGAAATAATCGACGGAGCGGCCAAACTGTGGGTTGCCTCCGACATCGTGTTCAAGGTGCGCGGACCGACTGCGGAAGAAGTCGGCCTGATGCGCGAGGGCGGCACACTGGTGAGCTTCATCTGGCCGGCGCAAAACCCGGAATTGATGCAGCAGCTGGCGGCGAAAAAAACCACCGTGCTGGCCATCGACTCGCTGCCGCGCACGCTCTCCCGCGCCCAGAAGATGGACGCTCTGACTTCCCAGGCCGGCGTCGCCGGCTACCGCGCCGTCATCGAGGCCGCCAACGCCTTCGGCCGCTTCTTCAACGGCCAGATCACGGCTGCGGGCAAGGTTCCGCCGGCCAAGGTCTTCATCGCCGGCGCCGGCGTGGCCGGCCTGGCTGCGATCGGCACCGCCGTCAGCCTGGGCGCCATTGTCCGCGCCAACGACACCCGTGCCGAAGTGGCCGACCAGGTCGTGTCCCTGGGCGGTGAATTCGTCAAGGTCGATTACGAGGAAGAAGGTTCCGGCGGCGGCGGCTACGCCAAGGTGATGAGCGAAGGCTTCCAGCAGGCCCAGCGCGAGATGTACGCCAAGCAGGCCAAGGAGGTGGACATCATCATCACCACCGCGCTGATCCCCGGCAAGCCCGCGCCCCGGCTGATCACTGCCGAGATGGTGAAGAGCATGAAGCCGGGCAGCGTGATCGTCGACATGGCGGCCGAGCAGGGCGGCAACTGCGAGCTGACCGAGCCCGGCCAAGCGGTGGTAAAGCACGGCGTCACGATCGTCGGCTATACCGACCTGGTCAGCCGTCTGTCCAAGCAGTCATCGACGCTATACGCCACCAACCTGTTCCGCCTCACCGAGGAACTGTGCAAGACCAAGGACGGCATCATCAACGTCAATATGGACGACGACGCCATCCGCGGCCTGACGGTCATCAAGGAAGGCAACATCACCTGGCCGCCACCCGCGCCGAAGCTGCCGGCGGCGCCGGCCAAACCGGCTGCTGCAAAAGCGGCTGCTCCCGCCGCCAAGGGCCACGGCGGTGGCGGCAGCAACGAGCCAATGGCCGGAGGCAAGCTGGCGATCATGTTCGGCGTTGCCGCACTGATCTTCCTGTTCGTCGGAGCCTACGCGCCCGCTGCATTCCTCGGGCACTTCACGGTATTCGTGCTGGCCTGCTTCGTCGGCTACATGGTGGTGTGGAACGTCACCCCAGCATTGCATACGCCGCTGATGAGCGTCACCAATGCGATCAGCAGCATCATCGCCCTCGGTGCGCTGGTGCAGATCGCACCACCGGTTGATGGAGCAGATGGCAGAGGTCTCATTCTCGCGCTCGCGGTCGCCGCGCTGGCTCTCACCGCAGTCAATATGTTCGGCGGCTTTGCCGTTACCCAGCGCATGCTGGCGATGTTCCGCAAATAACAAGGTAAATAATCATGTCCGAAAGTCTGGCAACCGTTTCATATATCGGCGCGACGATACTTTTCATCCTGAGCCTCGGTGGATTATCCAATCCGGAAACCTCGCGACGCGGCAATCTCTATGGCATGATCGGCATGGCACTCGCCGTGCTGGCAACGGTCTTCGGCCCGCGCGTCACGATGTCCGGCATCCCGTGGATCATCGGCGCCATGGTGGTGGGTGGCAGCGTCGGCATCTACGCCGCCCGCGTGGTGAAGATGACGCAGATGCCCGAACTGGTCGCGCTGATGCACAGCCTGGTCGGCCTCGCCGCCTGCCTGGTCGGCTTCGCCAGCTACATCGACCCATCGGTGCAGCTCGCTGGCGCCGAAAAGGCGATCCACGAAATGGAAATCTACATCGGCATTCTGATCGGCGCGGTGACTTTCTCCGGCTCGATCATCGCCTTCGGCAAACTATCGGGCAAAATCGGCGGCAAGCCATTGCTGCTGCCCGCGCGCCACTTGATGAATCTTGTTGGTCTGCTGATCGTTATTTTCTTCGGCTGGCAATTCCTGCACGCCGAATCGGTATCCGCCGGCATGATGCCGTTGATCGTGATGACCGTGATCGCGCTGCTGTTCGGCATCCACATGGTGATGGCGATCGGCGGCGCCGATATGCCGGTGGTGGTGTCGATGCTGAACAGCTACTCCGGCTGGGCGGCGGCGGCGACCGGCTTCATGCTGAATAACGACCTGCTGATCGTCACCGGCGCGCTGGTGGGTTCCTCCGGCGCGATCCTTTCCTACATCATGTGCCGTGCGATGGCCCGCAATTTCATCAGTGTGATTGCGGGCGGCTTCGGCACCGGCGGCGGCGCGCCTGCTGCGGCCAGTGGCGATGCACAACCGGCTGGCGAAGTGGTGGCTATCAGTGCAGCCGAAACCGCCGAACTGCTGCGCGAAGCCAGAAACGTGATCATCGTGCCAGGCTATGGCATGGCAGTGGCACAGGCACAGCACACGGTCAACGAGATCACCCAGTATCTGCGCGAGCAAGGCGTCAACGTGCGTTTCGGCATCCACCCGGTCGCCGGTCGCATGCCCGGCCACATGAACGTACTGCTTGCCGAAGCCAGAGTGCCTTACGATATCGTGATGGAAATGGACGAACTCAACGAAGATTTCCCCGACACCGATGTCGCCATGGTCATCGGCGCCAACGACATCGTGAACCCGTCCGCGCAGGACGATCCGAACAGCCCGATCGCCGGCATGCCGGTGCTGGAAGTGTGGAAGGCAAAAACTTCGATCGTGATGAAGCGCAGCATGGCTTCCGGCTACGCGGGCGTAGACAATCCGCTGTTCTACAAGGACAACAACCGCATGTTGTTCGGCGATGCCAAGAAGATGCTGGAAGAAGTGTTCGTCGCACTGAAAGCGTAGTGGAACGGAATCCTGTTGCAGGGTAATGCCCGCGCAAGCGGGCGTTATTTCATCGCAAGTTAGAACGATGATGATTTCCCCGGTGTAGGTGCGAATTCATTCGCACTGGCAAAAACTGCGTGCGGATGAATCCGCACCTACAGGAGCAATATCATGCCACACACAAGCCTGAACCCAACCACCAACCAGGTGATCCAGACTTACGCCAGTTGGGATAGCCACCATCTGGAACAGGCGCTGGAAAAAACCCGGCACACGCAGCCAGCCTGGGCGCAGACAACGTTCCCTCAGCGCGCCGAAGTGCTGCGCAATGTGTCGATGCAGTTGCATGCACAGCGTGACCGGTATGCCACCCTCATCACCCAGGAAATGGGCAAACCGCTACGTGAAGCCCGCGCTGAAGTTGAAAAATGCACCACGGTCTGCGACTACTATGCGCAACATGCCGAAGAATTCATGCGCGCCGAACCGGTGGACTCGGAGGCCGGCAAAAGCTATGTCGCACATTATCCGCTCGGCGTGGTACTGGCCATCATGCCGTGGAACTTCCCCTTCTGGCAGGCATTCCGCGCCGCCGCCCCTGCCCTGATGGCGGGCAATGCGCTGCTGCTGAAACACGCGCCTAACGTGCCGCAGTGCGCGCTGGCGATCGAGGCCATCTTCCGCGACTGCGGCTTGCCGGATAACGTATTTACGAATTTGATGATCGGAATCGAACAAGTGCCGAATGTCATCGCCAGCCCGCATGTACACGCGGTCACGCTCACCGGCTCGGAAGCCGCCGGGCGCAAGGTCGCAACGTGCGCTGGCCAGCATCTAAAAAAATGCGTGCTGGAACTGGGCGGCTCCGACCCGTTCATCGTGCTGCACGACGCGGATATGGAATTGGCCGTCAACATGGCGGTGGCCTCGCGCTTCATGAATTGCGGGCAATCGTGCATCGCCGCCAAACGCCTCATCGTCGTACCGCAAATTGCGGATGAATTCCTGCGCGAACTCAAAACCAGAGTGGTAGCGCTCAAGGCCGGCGACCCGCTGGATGACGCCACGCAAATCGGCCCGATGGCGCGCGCCGACCTGCGCGATGAACTGCATCGCCAAATCACCGACTCCATCGCGCAAGGCGCAGTGGCGGTGACCGGATGCAAGCCGGTCGAGCGCGAAGGCTTTTTCTACCAGCCCTCGATCCTGGATCAAGTCACCCCAAAAACCTGCGCCTACCACGAAGAGCTGTTCGGTCCGGTGGCGACCGTGATCCGCGCCACGAGCGAAGCGGATGCGCTGCGCATCGCCAACGAAACCCGCTTCGGCCTCGGCTCGTCGATCTGGAGCAAGGACACGGCGCGCGCCGAAAAATTGGCGGCACACATCCAGGCCGGCTGCACCTTCATCAACGGCATGGTCAAATCCGACCCGCGCCTGCCGTTTGGCGGCGTGAAAGCCTCGGGCTACGGACGCGAGCTGTCAAGACTGGGGATGCTTGAATTCGTGAATGCGAAAACGGTGTGGGTTCGGTAAATGACTATTTGCGAACGACCGCCGAGTGCCAATATAGGCACGTAACTGGCTGTGGCTTCCCGTATCCTATGCGAAAACAGCGTGATATTTATACCGTGCTTATCGGGTTGTCTCCCAAGCATACTACCGGTAGTATGTTGGGCATCTGTTCCGATGCCTGACGACCATGTTTATCGACGTGCTTCAGCGAGACGATTTGCCGTTTCCGCGCTCGCTTCCAGAATTCCAGCGACTGTTCCCGGACGAAGCGGCGTGCGCGGCCT
>JANLID010000144.1 GCA_024654105.1 Gallionella sp.
GATGCGGGTTTGTGCCCCGTATTGCGCCGTGCTATCGCTTTATCCACTCGCGCATTGACTGTTTTGCTGTCTGCTACAGGCGCTTGGCGCTGTGGTTTAATGGTTCGCTTCGCCGGGCTAAAGCCCGCCCTTGACACGGCTACAAGGCTTGGAGAAGTGCCCTAAAATAGCGGACATTTCTATTTGGGGCTAACATACATAGCATCAGAAATCGTAGCGAGCGGCTTTGGGGTGGAGGAGACCGGAGCGCAGCACCCGGAGCATACACTGCAGTATGTGAGGAGTGAGGGCATCGCCCGACCCAGCACCGGAGTCGCGCAGTAGATTTATGTTGCTATGTATAATGCGCAGGCATTTTATGCTGATTATAAGGTTCTAGGGCTAGGCACATGAGGAATTATCTGTTTTGCATCGTACTGTTGCTGGGAGGCTGGCAGTCTGCCGCGCAGGCGGAGGTATTTGAACGCACGCTGGCGAACGGGCTGAAGGTTATCGTCAAGGAAGACCATCGCGCGCCGGTGATCGTGCAGCAAATCTGGTACAGGGCGGGCAGCATGGACGAGAGCACCGGTGTGACCGGCATCGCGCATGTGCTGGAGCACCTGATGTTCAAGGGTACGAAAACCGTGCCGGCGGGCCAGTTTTCCCGGCGCATCGCGGCGGCGGGGGGGCGCGAAAACGCCTTTACCAGCTACGACTACACTGCCTATTTCCAGCAATTGCACAAGTCGAAGCTGCCGCTGGCGATGCAACTGGAAGCCGACCGGATGCACAACCTGAATCTCACCGCCGCGGATTTTGCCAAGGAAATCAAAGTGGTCATGGAAGAGCGCCGCCTGCGCACCGACGACGAGGCGCATGCACTGTTGCATGAAAGGATGATGGCGACGATTTACCAGCAGCATCCCTACCGGCATCCGATAATCGGCTGGATGAACGATCTGGAATCCCTTACGGTGGGCGACGCCAAGGCATGGTACAAGCGCTGGTACGCGCCGAACAACGCCACGCTGGTCATCGCCGGCGACGTCAAGGCGGCGGATGTGTTCGCCTTGGCACAGCAATACTATGGCGCTATTCCCCGGCGCACGCTGCCCGCAGCGCGCAATTTCATCGAACCCGAACAGATCGGCATCAAGCGCATGGTGGTCAAGGCGCCTGCCGAATTGCCGCATCTGTTGATGAACTACCACGCACCCACACTAAAGGACCCGGAACAGGACTGGAAACCCTACGCCTTGCAGATCCTGGCCGGCGTGCTGGACGGCAACGAATCGGCGCGCCTGAACAAGCATCTGGTACGCGAACAGCAGGTCGCCAGCGGCGCAGGGGCGGGCTATCACGCCACCTCGCGCGGACCAAGCCTATTCACCGTTGAAGCTACACCCAGCGAAGGCCGAACGGTGGATGACATTGAGGCGGCGCTGCGCCGGGAAATTGCGCTGCTGATCAAGGACGGCGTGAGCGAAGAAGAGTTACAGCGCGTCAAGGCGCAGGTGATGGCGGGCGAGGTATACAAGCTCGACTCGCTGTTTTACCAGGCGATGCAGATCGGACAGATGGAAAGCATCGGACTTGGCCATCGCGCCATCCCGGTGATGCTGGAAAGGCTCAAGGCGGTAACTGCCGAACAGGTGCGGCAGGTTGCGGAGGAAATTTTTCATGACGACAGCCTGACCGTGGCGGCGCTCGACCCGCAGCCACTTTCCGGAAAACCGAAACACCCGCCTGAAGGAACATCGCATGTCCGCTAATTCAAAACTAATTGCCATCGTTCCCACGGAGACCGTGGGAACGATGCGAAAATCCCTCTTTCTCGCAGCGTTGTGCTGCGTTGCGACAGCCGCTTTTGCCGCCCCCAACATCCAACATTGGCAAAGCGCCAGCGGTGCGAAGGTGCTGTTTGTGGAAAATCACGACATTCCGATGCTGGATGTATCGGTCAGCATTCCGGCCGGCAGCAGCTTCGATAGCGCCGATAAATCCGGGGTGGCGGGGCTGACTCACCATCTGCTCGATCTCGGGGCGGAAGGGCTGAGCGAGGATGACATTGCGCGCGGCATGGCGGACATTGGGGCGCAATTTGGCGGCGGTTTTGACCCGGACAGGGCCAGTGTGTCGCTGCGCACCCTGAGCAATTCTGCAGAACGCGACAAGGCGCTGGATATCATGGCGCGCGTGCTGCAGCATCCGCTGTTCCCGGAGGAAATACTGGCGCGCGAAAAGGTACGGTTGATCGCCTCGCTGAAAGAGGACGAGACCAAGCCGGAAAGCATCGCCGACAAGGCATTCCAGAAAGGGATATATGGCGCGCACCCCTATGCGCTGCCGGTTTCCGGCGAGGTGGCCAGCGTGGAAAAAATAACCGCGCAGGACCTGCGCGATTTCTATGCCGCGCACTACCGGGCCAGCGCCGCGGTAGTGGCCATCATGGGCGACGTGTCGCGCACTCAGGCCGAGGCGATTGCGGAAAAACTGACGGAGAAACTGCCTGCGGGAGGTGCGCCTGCCGCGCTGCCCAGTGTAACGATGCGCATCCCCGCCAGCGAGCAGCGCATCGCCCACCCCGCCAGCCAGAGCCATATCCTGATCGGGGCACCGGGCATGTCGCGCAACGACCCGGATTATTTCCCGCTGTATGTCGGCAACCATATCCTGGGCGGCGGCGGCTTCGTGTCGCGCCTGATGAACGAGGTGCGCGAAAAGCGCGGCATGGCTTACAGCGTCTATAGCTACTTCATGCCGCTGAAGCAGCCTGGCGCGTTCCAGATCGGCCTGCAGACCAAGAAGGAGCAGGCCGACGAAGCGCTGCAACTGGTGCGCGACACGCTCGCGAAATTCATCGCCAACGGCCCGACGGAAAAGGAATTGACCGCCGCCAAGCAGAACATCATCGGCGGCTTTCCGCTGCGCATCGACAGCAACCGCAAGATCATCGATTACCTGAGCATCATCGGTTTCCATGATTTGCCGCTGACTTATCTGGATGACTTTACGCGCAAAGTCGAGCGGGTGAGTGTCGCGCAAATCCGCGACGCGTTCGCGCGCCACATCGATCCGCAGGCGATGGCGACCGTGATCGTCGGCGCGCCCCCAGCTTCCGCAGATAAAAATGGGGCGGAAAAATAAAAAAAGCCGGCAGCAAAATAAATAAACTCCGGATCATTGGCGGCGACCTGCGCAGCCGCGTGATCGGCTTTCCCGATGCGGAAGGTCTGCGCCCCACGCCGGATCGCGTGCGCGAGACATTGTTCAACTGGCTGGGGCAGACACTTTATGGGCGCACCTGTCTGGATTTGTTTGCCGGCAGCGGCGCGCTGGGCTTCGAGGCCGCTTCGCGCGGCGCGGCGCGGGTGGTGATGGTGGAAAAAAATCCTGCGGTTTTTCGTGCCCTGCAAAATAATATTGCAGAATTGTCTTGCGCCGGCATTTTCGCATATTGCCAAGATGGGTTAGAATTTGCGTCGCGCGATGCACATCGGTATGACGTGATTTTTCTGGATCCGCCGTTTCACAGTAATTATCTGCCCAAACTGCTGGAAATTCTGCCGCAACGCTTGAACGAAAACGGCGTGGTATATGTTGAGTCTGGCGTTGCGATTGATGTCATGCCGCCATGGCAGGCGATAAAGTCGGGCAAGGCGGGGCAGGTGCATCATCAATTACTGGGTCTTTCCGTAAATGATTAAAGTGGTATATCCGGGAACGTTCGATCCCATCACGCGCGGGCATGAAGACGTGGTACGGCGCGCCGCCGGATTGTTCGGCGAAGTGATTGTGGCGGTAGCGGAAAGCCGCACACAAACCCTGTTCACGCTAAACGAACGGGTGGACATGGCGCGTGAAGTGTTCGCGGATTTTGCCAACGTGCGCGTGGAAGGCTTCAACGGCTTGCTGATGAGCTTCGTACAGGCACAAGGTGCGCGTGTAGTGTTGCGCGGATTGCGTGCCGTGTCGGATTTTGAATATGAATTTCAACTGGCGGGAATGAACCGCAATTTGTATCCCGAAATGGAAACGCTGTTTCTGACTCCGGCGGAGCAATATACTTTCATCTCGGCCACCATGGTGCGCGAAGTGGCGCGCTTCGGTGGGGATGTAAGTAAATTCGTATCGCCTTCAGTAGCAGCAAGGTTGCAGCAAAAAAATTAAATTGATTTAACCTAGGAGAAAAATATGGCACTGATAATTACCGACGAATGTATCAACTGCGACGTATGCGAGCCGGAATGCCCGAACGATGCCATTTCGCAAGGCGATGAAATTTACGTCATCGACCCGAACAAATGCACAGAGTGTGTAGGCCACTATGACACCCCGCAATGCGTGGAAGTATGCCCGGTGGATTGCATCCCCAAAGACCCCAACCATGTGGAAAGCAAGGAACAGTTGCAAGCCAAATACGAGAAATTGATGGCTGCGAAAGGCTAGTATTGCAAATCATAAATTACGAAATATTGTTTGGAACCTACCCGCGTCCTCGTAGGGCGGATGAGCCGCAGGCGTTGTCCGCCGAATGAGAAAACATACGGCGGAAGGCGCTGCGCTTTTCCGCCCTACAGGTTTTGAACATGTTCCGATAATTCTGTGGCGCAATACTATTGATTCGGCCAGATTATGTTTGAAGTCAGTTCGCCTTGAGCCTGTCGAAAGGTGAATGGGCTTCGACAAGCTCAGCCCGAACGGAGTTGATACTTCACCGTGCCGGATCAATAAGTGAGCTTTGAGTCAGGCCAGACCAATAAGGAAGCCGTGGCCTGTCCCCAATTGCTCCCGG
>JANLID010000180.1 GCA_024654105.1 Gallionella sp.
TGAGCGTCAACGGGGGCGCCGCCACGACCATTGCGCGCAACAACAACGGCAGCGTGGCGAGCTACCTGCCGGTCAATATGACTTTCGATGCCAGCGGCAATGCGCCGTTTACCTTCAACTACAGCGACGCGGGGCAGGTGAAACTCTGGGCGAGCAAGGCCGCGGGCGGAACCTTGCTGTCCACGCTGACGGGTTCGTCGAATTCTTTCGTGGTCAAGCCGCACCATTTCGATATCACCAATATTGCATGCACTACGGTCGGCGCGGGCACCTGCGCGCCGGCAAATGTCACCGGCAACAATCCGGCAGCGAACGGCCCGGCGGGGGCTGCTTTCATTCAGGCGGGGCAATCCTTCAAGGCGACCGTCACCGCGATGAATGGCGCCGCCACGCCGGCGTTCACACCTAATTTTGGCAAGGAAACCTCGGCGGAAGGGGCCGAGCTGACGTCCTTCAATCATCTGCCTGGGCTGGGCGGTGCGACTGCCATCAGTCGTGTTCTGAGCGGTTTCAACTCGGGCGCAGCGACGTTGACCGACCTGGCCTGGAACGAGGTCGGTGTGCTGCAATTGCAGGCGACCTTGTCGAACGCCAACGGCTATCTTGGCAGCGACATCGTAAACGGCAAGAATTCCGTGGTCAGCGCGGTCAATCCCTATGTCGGGCGGTTTATTCCGGATCGCTTCGACACCGTGGTGACGCCCCAAGGCGGCGGCTTTGCCTACTCCGGCAATCCGGTGGGACCCGTGCCCGGCCAGCCGTTTACGGTAACGGTCACCGCGAAGAACGCGTCGGCGTCGCCGACCGCCAACTACTACAACGCCGGCGGCTACGCCAGGAATGTAAATCTAAGCGTGCCGGTGGGAGGCGCCACGGGCCAGCTTTATGTTGACGCGGTAGCGGGTGGTACAGGCGCGGTGCCGGTAGCCAAGTTCCTCAACGTCAATCCGGGTGAGGGGAAGGTCAATTACTCAGATGCGATGGGGAAGATTTCTTTCGTGTTCAGTAGTCTGCCTTTCGCCGAGCAGGCGATCCAGATTCACGCCGAGGATGCCGATACGGTCGCGTCGCCCGGCGCCAACGGCAGTATCAAAATCCGTCACGGCCGTTTGCGCGTGTTCAACGCGTTTGGCAGCGACAAGGCTGACCTAAGCCTGCCGTTGCGGGCAGAATACTGGACCGGAAACTCCTGGCTGATTAGCACGGACGACAACTTCAGCGTCATCCCTAACGCATCGATCGCATTGTCAGTCGTCTCCCCCGCGACTCTCGGAACTTCAGCCGCCGGAACGACGCTTGTTGGGGGTCAGGGCAGTATCGTCCTCGCGACGCCGACCCCTGGCGCTACCGGCAGCACAGGCAGCGTTGATTTGGCGATCAATCTTGGCGCGGGCGCGGCCGATCAGTCGTGTTTGGCCAGCCATCCCGCCACGACGGGCGCGGCAATCCCGTGGTTGCGTTCGATCTACGGAAATTGTGCAGCGACTTACGACCGCGACCCATCCGCGCGCGGCAGTTTCGGCATCTATGCGCCCGAAACCAGGAAAACTATCCATATGCGCGAGTTGTTCTAATGTCTAAACAGGTCGGTTTTACGCTGGTAGAAATGATCACCGTCATGATCGTTCTCGGCATATTGTCCGCCGTCGCGTTGCCGCGAATAATGGACAACCGCGCGTTCATCGGGGCGGCGTTTCATGCTGATGTGGTGAGTGCACTGCGTTATGCGCAGAAATCCGCGATCAGTCATCGGCGCCTGGTTTGTGCGACGCTCACCGCGACAACGGTCACGCTCTCGATAGCCGTTCTCAATCCAGCAAGCACGTGTGCCACGGCTTTGCCCAGCCCCGACGGGGCGCCCTATCAGAGTAAAGATGGATCGATACAGGCGAGCGCCATTCCGGTGCCGATAGGCGGGATATTGTATTTTCAGCCTTCCGGAACGATCACCTTCGATGGCGCCGGCGTGAACCTATACTCCCTCGGAAAAATCACCATCACCGGGCGAGCGACGACGCCAATCAAGATCGAGGGGGCAACCGGCTATGTCGAGTAGCCGCCAGTCTGGCATGACCCTGATCGATTTGATCGTGGCGATTGTGATTATCGGCATCGGTATGGCGGGTGTGTTGTTGGCATTTAACATTACGGTGAGACACAGCGCGGACCCGATGGTGCGCAAACAAATGTCTGCGATTGCAGACGAGATGATGGAAGAAATTCTGCTCAAACCTTTCGCGGTAGTAGCCAACGTCGCACCTGCCGTCTGCGCGCGCGACACTTACAACGACGTGCGCGACTACAACGGCTACAGCGCGGTGAACGTTTGCGACATCGACGGCGCGACGGTGTTGAGCGGCTATGGCGTAAGCGTGAGCGTGAGTCCTCCGGCGGCATCGCCGGTGTCATTGAGCGGGGTGGCTGCGACCGACCAGCTTACGGTCAGAGTAAACGTTACGCATGGGAGCGAGAACTACTCGCTTACCGGTTGGCGTACCTGTTATGCAGGGCCATCATGGCCATGTCCGTGAAAAAGCAGGGTGGATTCACCCTGATCGAGTTGATCGTGGTGATGGTGGTTACCGGCATCATCGCGGCCACCATCGTTGTGTTTTTCAAGCCGGCGTTCGATATCTATCTGGCTGTGGGCCGTCGTGCCGGGTTGACCGACTTGGCGGATACCGCATTGCGCAGGATGTCCAGGGATATTCGCCTGGCGGTGCCCAACTCGATCCGGTGGCCGAATTCGCAGTGTTTCGAGTTGGTGCCTACGGCTGCCGGGGGGCGCTATCGCATGGGACCGGATACGTCCCCCGGCGCGCCGGGGAACGGTTGGTTTGATGGGAACGCCGCGGTGAGCGTCCTTGATGTGCTGACGCCATTGTCTTCGACGCCGGCGGCAAACGATTGGCTGGTGATCGACAACCAGAATACCAACGACGTTTACACGGGCACGAACCGGTCCGCGATCGCGTCGGTTGCCACGCCACCGGCACTTGATCCCAACCTCGACTATTACTATCATCGAATCACGCTGCAAGCGGCAACCCAGTTTCCCAGTGGATATGACGGCGGGCGGTTTGTGGTGGTGCCCAACGCGCAAAACGCGGTGTTTTATGTCTGCGCCGGCACTGGTGTCGATGCCGAGGGCAGCGGCACCGGAACGCTGTATCGGTTCGCGAACTATGGGTATAACGCAGCAACACCGGCAGCGTGCCCGGTGCCGGTTGTTGGCACTACGCCGGTGCTGGCGAGCAAAGTGAAAAGTTGTTCGTTTGTCTATTCTCCGACTCAAGGTGCAACGCAGCAAAGCGGTTTTGTCTGGATGAATCTGGAAATCGCCGAGCAGCGCGAGTTCATTTCGCTGGTGCATGGGACGCATGTGGATAACGTGCCATGAATGCAGTACAACGAGGCTTCGGGGCGATTGTAGCAATTGTTATCCTGGTGATCATGGCGACCATTTCCGCTGCATTGGTAAGGCTGGGGACCACGCAGCAAGTTACCTCGGCACAGGACATCCTGTCTGCTCGCGCCTGGCAGACAGCGCGAGCCGGAAACGAGTGGGGACTTTACTGGGCATTACATGACAGCAGTTGCGCCAATGCCGCGGGTACCTTGGATCTGAGTGCTACAACAGGTTTTTGGGTGACTGTGACCTGCACTGCAAAAACTTTCAAGGAGGGCGAGGAGTCACTCATGCCCCCGGTCGTAACTGCGCGCGTAATTACGACCTACAGCATCGAAGCGGTTGCGTGCAATTCCGCTGTGTGTCCGGATCCTGCGCTCGCCGCGACGCCGGGCTATGTCGAGCGCAAGCGCTTGGTGATCGCAAACACGCCGTGATCAACGGCAACAACATCTGCCGGCGCGGGTTGGGGCATCGGCTAAGTGTTGCAGGAGCAACGTCCGGATCAGAATTTTGGCGAGGGAAATCGCAGGCAATGATTGCAGTAAGCTGTCTATTTGGACGAAGAAAAACCATTGACAACAATAATTTATTGATATAACTTCAAGTAACTCGTCCGACAAGTAGCGCTGATGGCATGGTTT
>JANLID010000192.1 GCA_024654105.1 Gallionella sp.
CTCCGGCAATTCGGCAATCCATTTGGTGTTCCGTTCCCGCTCCAGGATGATGCTGCGCACGCGCGCCAGCACAATCGCGATCGCATACAACCAGCAAGCCGCCAGCATGATGAACATGGCCTGCTGCATCGCGACGTGCATGGAGGTGCCGCCAAATTTGATGGTCGAGCCCTGATGCAGGGTATTCCACCACTTCACCGAGAAATAAATGATCGGCACGTTCACCGAACCCACGATCGCCAGCAAGGCGCTGGCGCGGTCGGCGCGACGCGGGTCATCGATCGAGGCGTGCAGCGCGATGAACCCCAGATACAGAAACAGCAGGATGAGCTCGGACGTCAGGCGCGCATCCCACACCCACCACGCCCCCCACATCGGCTTGCCCCACAATGCGCCGGTCCACAATGAGATGAAGGCGAACAGCGCGCCGGTGGGCGCGATGGCGCTCGCCATCATGGCCGACAGGCGGGTATTGAAAATCAACCCCAGCGCCGCGTAACCCGCCATAACCAGATAAAGGAACATGGACAATATGGAAGACGGCACATGAATGAATATGATGCGGTAAAACTCGCCCTGCTGTGCATCGGCCGGCGCGACAGCAAAGCCGATATATAACCCGATGGCAAACAGGATCGCGGCGGAAAGCGCGAACCACGGAGTCAGTTTTCCGGCCAGGCCGTAAAAAGTGGTGGGAGCGGAATATTTGAACCAGTTTATTGCCAATTTGTTACTCCATCGAAATACGCAACGCCTGCGCCGTCACCCACGGGGTGGACACCAGGGCCAAAACCAGCAATGCCCCCAGCAGGGACAAATGGGATGCCGCGCTCAATCCGGCCGAAACCGCTTCGACCGCCCCGGTGCCGAAAATCAGCACCGGAATGCACAGCGGCAACACCAGCAGCGACAACAGCACCCCGCCGCCGCGCAGGCCGAGGGTAAGTGCCGCACCGATCGCGCCGATCATGCTCAGCACCGGCGTTCCCAGCAGCAATCCGATAATCAGCACGCCCAGCGCCTGCGCCGGCATATCGAATTGCACTCCCAGCACCGGCGCCATCAGTACCAGCGGCAAGCCGGACACCGTCCAGTGCGCCGCCATCTTGCCCAGCACCAGCATCGACAGCGACTGCGGCGCCAGCATCATCTGTTCCAGCGTGCCGTCCAGATAGTCGGCCGAAAACAGGCGTCCCAGCGACAGCATCGAGGACAGCAGCGCCGCCACCCACAATACGCCCGCCGCCATCTTGCGCAGCATGTCCATCTCCGGCCCGACACCCAGCGGAAACAGGCTGACCACCATCACGAAAAAAATCAGCGTGGTGAGCACGTCGGCGCGGCGGCGCACCGCCAACAGCAAATCGCGCCGTATCACCAGTACAACCAAACCGGACAGCGAAGATTTTTTCATGGCCCCTCGGTCTTCATGACAGGGATAAACCGCACATCTCCATCCCCGCCACTTGCAGCGGCTGGTGCGTAGTAAAAATCACCATCCCCTGCCGCGCCAAATGCTCCGCGATCAGCTCCTGAACCAATGCCACGGCCCCGGCATCCAGCGCGGTCAAAGGTTCATCCAGCACCCACAATCCGGCATCGCTGACCAGCAAGCGCGCCAGCGCCACGCGCCGCCGCTGCCCTTGCGAAAGCACTTTGGCCGGCAACCTCTCGCGGCCGCGCAAACCCATGCGCCGCAAAGCGGTTATCGCTTCTTTTTCATTGAGTTCAATTCCAGCAAGGCCGGCCGAGATACGCAAATTCTCCAGCGCGCTCAATTCGTCCTTGATCGCATTCAAATGCCCGAGATACAGCATCTCGGCATGGAAATCTTCATCCAGATTACGGGTATCTTCGCCACGCCAGGCAATCGTTCCCTCATCCGGCATCAGAAAACCGCACAAGGTGCGCAACAGGCTGGTTTTGCCGCTGCCGTTCGCACCCTGCACCTGCATGATTTGCCCGGGATGCAAGGTGAAACTCAGGCCAGAAAATAAACGATGATCACCGCGGCTGCACGCAAGATTGCTGACTTCCAGCATGAATGAAAACCTGAAATTGAACAGCAAAGAATTATATACGGGGCGGAGTCAAGAGCCAACCGCAACAGTTAATGTTTACTGTGAAAGGTCACTGCTTGAAGCAACAGCCCCCTGCCCCATGAAGTCGCATGGCCATTAACAAAAGTAAACCACAGTTAAAAAATACGTTTTTCACGGGCAAGGCAAGGTGCGCGAGCCGCCAAAACCCAGAGCTCCAAAACCGAAACAATGCCAGCGGAAATTTCTGGCAAGAACTAGCAGCCTGCCAGGGTGCGGATATATCAACACATCAGCATAATCGAAAATGGCGAGCTTTAGCCAATTTCAATCATGGCATATGGATACCCATTTTACCTTTGCCATTTGCGACCGCAGCACGGTCTCTACTTGAGTGCGGCGAGGCGCGCCACACCGCCGAAACTGCCGACCCATCGGGTGCCATCCTGGGCGGTCGCCATGGAAAACACGGCATTGGAAAACAGGCCATCGTCGGTGGTCATGACCTTGAACTTGCCGCCATCGAAGCGGACAAGCCCATTATTGGTGCCGATCCACAATTGTCCGGACGGATCCTGGTGCAGCATGAAGATGTGATTGCCCGGCAGGCCGTCGGCCATAGTGTAGTTGCGCCACGTTTTCCCGTCGAAACGCGCCAGTCCGCCGCCCCAGGTGCCGCACCACACTACGCCGTCGCGGTCCACCTGCATGGAGATAATGTAATTGGGGTTGTAGGCCACATTGATGTCTTTCAGTCCCATTTCCTCCTTCTGCCTGGCGTGATGGCTGGATACCTTGGAGGGGTCATTGCTAAACTGCGGGTCGTTCTTTACCTTTTCGATCGGCGCACCCAATCCCTTGGCGTGGTTCCAGCTCTGCCACTTGCCATCCTTGAAGCGCGCCAGGCCTCCTTCGGTAGCCAGCCAGATTTCGCCGTCCTTGCCTTGATCTAGACCATAGACCCAGTCATTAGGCAGTCCGCCCTTGGTGTTTTCCACCGTGAACGTGTCCCACTTGGAACGGTCGTTCAGATCGCCGCCCCGGATGCGGTTGGCGCCTGACCATGTGGCGACCCAGACATCCCCGTTGGCAGCCTTCAGCGCGTCATAAACGAAGGCATCCGCCAAGCCGTTGGAAATATTGAAGTTTTCCCATTTGTCGTTGGTCTGGTCGTACAAGGACATGCCGCCGCCGTAGGTGCCCGCCACGATGCGCCCGTCCAGCTTGCCGACGTAGAACACACCATTGGAAAGCAGGCCGTTGCTCGTATTGAACAGGCGGTATTCGTCGGTGCTGGTGTCGTAGCGGATCACGCCACTCGAGGTGCCAACCCACACAAACTTGCCGTCAATGAAAAGCGACTTGACATTGCTGTTGCCGACATTGAAATGGGTGAATTTGGCGTTCGGGTCAGCCCTTTCCTGCCCTGCCTTTCCTGTTTGTCCCTGCTGTCCCTGCTGTCCCTGCTGTCCCTGCTGTCCCTGCTGTCCCTGCCCCGCCTGCCGGCTTCCCTGAGTCATCGGAGGATGACCGGGTGGCAGCGCCGCACCGGATTGGAGCGGCCCGGCAACCGTTTTTTGACCGTTTACAGGCGACTGTGCTGCCGGAGATTCCTGAGGCTTGGATGACTGTTTTACGCCCAGCATATAAGCGCCTGCAACCACGCCGACTATGCCGGCCACAATTGCCAATATTGATTTAATACCTAGTTGCATTCAAAGCTCCCTGAAATTGCCGTTACCAATTTTTTAAGGCTCAATAATCACCCCAAACTTTTCACTACCGCCCGATGCGCGCCACGCCACGCTTTGTGCCCGCCCAGATGTCTCCGTTGGGTGCCACCGCCAGCGCATAGACATTATTTTCCAACAGACCGGTTTTTTGGTCGTAATTGTGCCAGTATTTTCCGTCGTAGCGGCTGACGCCATTATTAGTGCCAAACCAGAGTACGCCGCTGGGCTCCTGAACGATACTGTAAACAATATCCCCGGCCAACCCATCGCGGGTGGTGTAGTTTTGCCAGCGTGCGCCATCGAAACGGCTCACCCCTCCACCCCAAGTGCCGGCCCAGACAGACTGGTCGGGCGCCACATGGATGGAAAATACATAGTTGGGATTGTAGGTGGGCGTTCCTTCCGATGACAACATCCCCAGATCGTGGCGGGTGCGTGTCCCGAGACCGGTGTTGGCGCTTGCGGAAAGATTGTTCGAGTTGGTCCCACCCAGCCCATCCTTGTGGTTCCATGAGCGCCATTTCTTGCCGTCAAACATTGAAACACCGCCTTCCGTGCCAAACCAGATGCGATCCTGCTTGTCCACGGCAAGGCCGTAGACCCATTCGTTAATCAATTCTTTCACATAGGTAGTGAACTTCATGTTGCGCAAGTTGACCCGGTTGGCGCCGGCCCAGGTGCCTATCCACAGATCCCCATTGCTTTGGCTGGCAAAAGAATATATCCAGTAATCGGCCAAGCCGTGCATGGGGAAATAGGTCTTCCATTTGCCGTCGCGGTAACGCGATGCCCCGCCGGCATTGGTGCCGAACCACTTGTAGCCATCCTTGTCCACGCCGATTGCGAACACATATTCGTTCGCCAGCCCGCTGGCACGGGTGAAAGTATTGCGCACCTTATTGGTAGCGAGATCAATTTCATGTACCCCGACGGATGTGCCCACCCAGATGGTGTTCTTCTTGGTTTCCACGGCAAGCGCGCGCACATAAACGCCATTTCCTACTTCGAACGTCTCAATCACGCGCGGAATTGGGCCACCGGCAGGTTTGTCCTCAGCCCGGGCTATACCGGCGCAGGTAATACAGAATGTGAAAAGCAGGGTAAGAACAAAGATTGTGGTGCGCATAAATTCAAAATATGTAGACAAACAGTGAAGAGGCTGAAATTCGCCCTTCTTGGCCTTGATATGCATCAGTTCAGGGTGCGCACATAGGAGATCACGTCCAGAATATCGCGGTCTTTCAGTATTCCCTGATAGGCCGGCATGGCGTTTTTTCCGTCCTTTATGGCATTCAGCAGGAACAGGTCGGGGCGTATTATGCCTTCGCTCCGGGCGAAATTGGGGGCGCCGGGCATGATGCTGATGCCGGATGCACCGTGGCATGCAGCGCAATGCGTGGCATAAAGTTCGCCGCCTCTAATCGCATCTGCCGCATGGGACGCACCCGGCCAGAATGCCAACAAGAAGGGCACGAACAACTTTAGCTTGGCGTGCCGGGTTTTAAGCATTTTCACTCGCAACATCATCTCGCTTCTCCTTGTTTGGTCTTTCCCATCGGCTTTTCCGCTGCCGTGCTGTTTTTCAGGGCACTGGCCCTGGCTTCCCAGAATTGCGCCTGTTCAATATCCACCCCCGACCCCAAGCCTCCCATCCTATAGCCGCGAGCCAGAAACTCCGCTGCCGGAAAGTAATTTTGTTCCGCAGCGTGCCGGATCCAGTAAAGCGCCTTCTCGAAGTCTTGCCCGACCCCTTCACCCTTGAGGTACATGAACCCCAAGTTTAGCTCACCTGCGGCGCTGCCCTGCTCCACCGCTATATTGAACCAACGCACCGCTTCCTCGTCCTCTTCGGCGTAATCCAGAATCTCCCCGAGGCGAACCTGTGCGGGAACGTAACTTTGAGCCGCAGCTTTTCTAAGAAGTTCCAAAGTTTTTGGCAAATCTCCCGCGTTGAACGCTTTTTCGGCAAGCCCGGTATCTTGCTCAGGATCGGCAAGCGCCACCGCTGCCATTGCCATAATCAATACTGCAAAGAGCCCTTTACCTTGCATTCCATTCATTGTGCGCCACCGGTTGTTTATCCTAAATCCGGAAATTACCCCGATATAAACTGTTCAGAATATACTTCGAGTCCGTTTATTCTAAGCCTGCCTTAAAGAATTCAGGATAAACGGACTCGAATGGGTTTTTATAGTTTGCAACTGCTGTTATCGAGTTTATTACAAGAACATTTTAGCTTCCCACCATGAATCAAACAAGAGTCATTTCATCCGCTGTCACGGGTTTTTAGAATTGTCCGGTTCTGTAGCGCATGAATTGTCCGCTTTTTCTGCCTTGGTTGGTAAGCGGCGCAGGGCGTAGCCCGGCGAAGAGAACCCTTTACTCGGCGTAAAGGCTATACGCTACTGAGTGGTTGCAAGTGCAGTACTTCCGCTCTTACAACCATGAAGGCATAGCTTTTTACAAAATAGCGGACATTTTCATTTAGCGCTAACAGGATGGGTGCACTTGAAATTGTGGCAGAGAAGTTGGAAGTCAGATTCTAACGTTTTGAATCGCCGGTAAGAAATTTTAGCGCTGCCGACAGTGCTAAAATCACCGCTCGAATGTTTACGTTTCCATCATGCCGCAACCATCCTTTATTCATCTCCGCCTGCACAGCGAATATTCTATTTCGGATGGAATGGTGCGCGTGGATGAGGCGGTTTCCGCTGCGCACGGCGATGGTATGCCTGCGATGGCATTGACCGATTTAAACAATGTGTTCGGGCTGGTGAAGTTTTATAAGGCCGCGCGTGGCAAAGGCCTCAAACCCATCGTCGGCTGCGACGTGTTCGTCAGCAACGATGCCGACCGCGACCGGCCGCATCGCTTGCTGCTGCTGTGCCGGTCGCGCGAGGGGTATCTGCTGCTGTGCCGCCTGCTGTCGCGCGCCTATCTGGAGAACCAGCATCGCGGCCGCGCCGAGTTGCGCCGCGAATGGTTCCATGAAGGCACGGCCGGGCTGATCGCGTTGTCCGGCGCGCATCTTGGCGATGTCGGCTGCGCACTGCTGTCCGGCAATGCAAAACAGGCCAAACAGTTCGCGCAGGAATGGGCGGGGCTGTTCAACAACCGTTATTACCTCGAAGTGCAGCGCGCCGGATTCGCCGACGAAGAGCATCACCTCCACGCTGCGGCGCAGCTGGCCGCCAAGCTCGGCCTGCCGGTGGTCGCCACCCATCCGGTGCAGTTCCTCAAGGCGGAAGACTTCAAGGCGCACGAGGCGCGCGTATGCATCTCCGAAGGCTATGTGCTGAACGACAAGCGCCGTGCCAAAAAATTTACCGCACAGCAGTATTTCAAGACGCAGGCCGAGATGGCGGAACTGTTCGCCGACCTGCCGGAAGCCTTGCAGAACAGCGTGGAAATCGCGCGCCGCTGCAATCTTTCCCTGGTGCTGGACAAACCGTGCCTGCCGGATTTTCCCACCCCAGGCGAACAAGGGCTGGACGACTATCTGCGCGAGCAGGCGGTACTCGGTTTGCAGCAGCGCATGGCGTTGCTCTATCCCGACGAGACGGAGCGCACCGCGAAGCTGCCGGAATATCAGGAGCGGCTGGCGTTCGAGACCGACACCATCATCAAGATGGGCTTCCCCGGCTACTTCCTGATCGTGGCGGATTTCATCAGATGGGCAAAGGAGAATGGTGTGCCGGTCGGCCCGGGGCGCGGCTCCGGCGCGGGTTCGCTGGTAGCGTACAGCCTCGGCATCACCGATCTCGACCCGCTGCGCTATGGGCTGCTGTTCGAGCGCTTCCTCAATCCCGAGCGTGTCTCGATGCCCGACTTCGACGTGGATTTCTGCCAGGACGGGCGCGAGCGCGTCATCGATTACGTGAAGAAGAAATACGGCGCGCAGTGCGTATCGCAGATCGCCACCTTCGGCACGATGGCCTCCAAGGCGGTGATCCGCGACGTCGGGCGCGTGATGGATTTCCCGTATGGCCTGTGCGACAGCCTGTCCAAGGCGATCCCGCTGGAGGGCGTGAAGCCGGTGTCGCTCGCCAAGGCGCGCGTGATGGAGCCGGAGATCAACGCCATCGCCGAGCGCGAGGAAGGCGTGCCTGAATTGCTGGAACTGGCCGAGCGGCTCGAAGACCTGACGCGCAACGTCGGGATGCACGCCGGCGGCGTGCTGATCGCGCCGGGGCAGCTCACCGACTTCTGCCCGCTGTATTGCGCCGACAGCGAGGCCAGCGTGGTGAGCCAGTTCGACAAGGACGATGTCGAGGCGATCGGGCTGGTGAAGTTCGACTTTCTCGGCCTGCGCACATTGACCATCCTCGACTGGGCGATGCGGTATGTGAATATGCTGGAGAAGGGGGAAGAGGGAAGGGGGAAGGGTAACGGCAGCGCGGAGGTTTTACCCTTCCCCCTTCCCTCTTCCCCCTTCTCTATAGAGGCCATTCCGCTCGATGACAAACCGACCTACGACCTGCTTACGAAAGCCAACACCACCGCCGTGTTCCAGCTCGAATCGCGCGGCATGAAGGACATGCTGAAGCAGGCCAGGCCGGATTGCTTCGAGGACATCATCGCGCTGGTAGCGCTCTACCGCCCCGGCCCGATGGACCTGATCCCGGATTTCGTGCGGCGCAAGCATGGCGAGAAATTCGAGTATCCGCACCCTGCCGTCGAATCGGTGCTGCGCGAGACCTACGGCATCATGGTCTACCAGGAGCAGGTGATGCAGATGGCGCAGATCGTCGGCGGCTACAGCCTCGGCGGCGCCGACCTGCTGCGCCGCGCGATGGGCAAGAAAAAAGTCGAGGAGATGGCCGAGCAGCGCGAGATTTTCGTCAACGGCGCGCTCAGGAACAATACCTCCGAGGAGCAGGCCGGCAACCTGTTCGACATGATGGAAAAGTTTGCCGGCTATGGCTTCAACAATTCGCACGCCGCCGCCTATGCGCTGGTGGCCTACCAGACCGCCTACCTCAAGGCGCATCACCCGGCGGCCTTCATGGCGGCAACGCTGTCGGGCGATCTGGACAACACCGACAAGGTGCGCATCTTCTATCTCGATGCCTTGCAGCAGGGCTTGCGCATCCTGCCGCCGGACGTGAACAGCTCGGGCTACGTGTTTTCTCCCGTGAATGAAAATACTATCTACTACGGCCTCGGCGCAGTCAAGGGTACCGGCGAGGCTGCCATCGGCAACATCGTCAAGGCGCGCGAAAACGGTCCGTTCAAGGACCTGTTCGATTTCTGCCGCCGCGTGGACAAGCGCATTGTCAACCGGCGCACCGCCGAGGCGCTGATCCGCGCCGGCGCGTTCGACAGCATTAGCGATCATCGCGCCTGCTTGATGGCGACGCTGGATGCCGCGCTGGCGAGCGCCGACCAGCACGCACGCGCGGCAAACCAGAACAGCCTGTTCGGCGAGGACGAGGCGGATGCCGCGCTGACCGTGCAGCATGCCGATATACCGCGCTGGCGTCTGCGCGAGCAGCTCGCTCATGAGAAAACCAGTCTCGGCTTCTATCTTGGCGGGCATCCTTATCAGGAATACGAAGAGGAACTGGCAAACTTCATCAAGGTAAAACTGGGCGATCTCACACCGCAATTCGCCGGGCGATCAGATGACAGAGGACAGAAGACAGAGGACAGATCGCGGCGCGGCGTGCCGGTCGTGCTGGCGGGCATCGTAGCCGGGCTGCGCATCCAGCAGACGCGGCGCGGACGCATGGCGGTGGTGACGCTGGACGACGGCAGCGCGCAAATCGAGATGACCGTATTCAACGAGGAATACGAGCGCAGCAAGCCGTGGATACGCGAGGACGAGTTGCTGGTGGTACGCGGCAAGGCCAGCCTGGACGAGTATTCCGGCAACGTGCGGGTGAGCGGCGAAGAGCTGTTCGATTTTGCCTCGGCGCGTTCCCATTTTGCGCAACAACTGGCGCTGCGCTGCAATGGCAAGGCGAGCGTCGCGCAGATCAAGAAGCTGTTCGCCCCTTATCGCGACGGCAAGTGTCCGGTACATATACATTACCGCAACGGTGAGGCGAGCTGCCAAATGCGCCTCGGCGAAACATGGCAGGTGACGCTGCACGACGACTTGCTGTACGGTTTGCGCGAGGCGTTGCAACCGGAAAACGTGAAGGTGGTTTACGGGTAAGTGATTTGGCACCGAGCCGACCGCTGATCGTACTGACATTCTTCCTGTGAGCGGTCATTGAAATTTTTCATCGTACCAATTTATCCAGATTCCCATGGGAGTGAACTACTGTTGTCTGACGTGCAATCGAAAGTAAGTGGACGAGGCGGAGGCAGTATTTTCCAATCCAGACATGAGCCTGAACGAAGGAGGTTTGTGAGGTGTAGTTCAGGCGGCGCGTTGTTGGGTTTTGTTAATAAATCGAAAG
>JANLID010000208.1 GCA_024654105.1 Gallionella sp.
ATCCGGCGCGCAGCCTCAAAAGCATTTTGCAACATAAAGCTGGAAACCGTTGTACCCATTAGCGTGGCGGCACGCTCGATCATCGCCTTCGCTTCGGCGCTGGTGCGCAGATTGATCCGGGCGGATTCATTGGCAAGGGTGGTGGGCATGGCATCTTCTCCAAAAACTGATGGGTTTATTGTACGTCAATTTTACGCACGCACGATCAAGCTGTTAACAGATTGCATTAGGGAATAATTTTCTCTATCATTCGCAGATGGCAACGCTCTATAAAACCGGCAAGCTCACTATCCGCGTCAACGGAAACGAGCACCCGCCGGTACATGCGCACATATTGCACACAGATGGTCGCGCCATTGTTTATCTGAACGGGCGTGTGCTGAATTCAGGCGTTCCCGATGCAGTGCTGATAGAGGCAAAACGCTGGATAGAAGAGCACCCGCAGGCCGTAATTGACGAATGGAACCGCTGGAATTAAGGAGACGAGAATGAGCACACCGGACAAAATGGAACACGTTGCGGCGATTGCGCCGGACACATTAAACATCACGCTGGCGAGCGGAAAGCAATACCGCGTCTCGCTGGCTGAACCCATGTCGCGCATTGCCGGATTCGCACCGCTCTCTGACACCGCCATGTTCGCCACCGCCAAGGTAGTGGACGAGGGCTGGACAGTGGAGTGGGATTGCGGATTGTCGATGGCATCAGAACGGCTTTACCAAATGGCCAAAGAACAAGCTGGCGAAGCATTCCCGCTGGCTGAATTCAAGGCATGGATGGAGCGCAACCAAATGTCGCTGACAACCGCGTCAAGCACGCTGGGGCTGTCGCGTCGTGCCGTCAGCCAATACAGCTCCGGCGCACGCCCCATCCCCAAGGTGGTCGGGTTGGCGTGCAGGGCGATTGAGTTGGAGCGTGCTCACGGATGAAGCAAGGCCGTAGTCTCAGGCCAACAATATCCCGAACATCCGCGCCACGTATTCTGGCTCATCCTTCATCATCAGCACATGACGCTTGCCGAAGTCATCGAGCGTTTGCCAGCCATTGCTCCATTTCAATTCGTGCATCAATGTCGGCGACACGATGAAGCTATCCAGCACGATTGGATCGACGCGAGCTTCGTTGACCCGCTTTTCAATTTCCTTGATGGTCGCGTGAAATTTCAGCTTGGGTGTATGCGGTGTTTCGTTGCGCAATCCATGCGGCTCGACAAACGCCACATACTGCTTGCCGCCTCGTAGCACCCAAAGGATAAAGTCGGGGTAAAACGCGCCTGCCTCGAAAAAGCCAATCCCTCCACCTCTCGCCTTGTTGCGCAGCAAATAAACTTCCGCTTCGGCCAGAACAGTTTTACCCGTTGCCGATTCCATGTATTCATTTAAGTTGCGCACAAAGTCAAACTCGCTATCGTTCAACGGAACGGGCGTGACCGTAATCCGGCTGTCCTTCACATACAGCAAAGGCTTGAGCAACTGCATCCCTGTTACTGCAGCCCGTAACTGCGCCATTGGATTGTTCGGCACGATGCCGCCGCGTGCTTGCTGAATGTCTTTTTCCAACTGCTCAACATCGCGCAGCACTTGATCTTGATTCGTTTGTTGCTGCGTTTCCCAGGAAAGGTGGTATTCATCTTCCATCAGGTTTGGATGCTGGTCGGTCAATTCCTGTAACTCCAAACGCGGCTCAAAAAACGCTTTCTTGTGATGGTTGTAAAACGCCTCTACATAACGCTTGAGCAACTCCAGCACCACCCGCTTCCAGATAGCGACATTCTCCCAGCTCATCTCCATTTTCTGCGGCGGAATCAACAATGAATACCATCCATGATGGTTGTCATCAAACAGTGTGTGCAGACTGACCTTATCAATCACCAAATGCGTAAAGCCGCGCAAGCGTTTGTAGCTTTCTAATTCCAGCCACACCGCATCCCAATCCAGGAAAGCCAGTTGCGCACTGGTGAGCAAGCTTGGCTGGATAGACGCTGCCTCGGCCTGCGCAGCACCCGCCACCATCACCTGAAAACGCGGATAACAATCTACCTCCACCGGTGTCTGTTTCAGCTTGGCTGGCACATCGGCATTCAACACCGGCAAAGCCGCATCCAGCGCAAAGTCATACTCGCGCCCATCCATTTTTTTGGTTTTGGGGGCTAACACCATCAAGCGCTTGCCAAAGTCATACACCACATTCATGGGAATAGTCTTCTCCACGCGCCGCTCGTTGCCCGGCAAACCCTCGTCCGCCAACGCCTTCCGAAACTCATCCATGTAATCGGCTTTTACGCCGAACACGCCCAGCGTTTCCACCACTTGAATATGCCGAGGCGGCGTGACGTGCGCCAACTTGCTGCTGCGCTTCAAACTCCAGTCCTTGCCCTTCAATCGCACCCCGCGCCCGAACAATTGAATGATCTGCGAACCTTCGCTGCGCCCGATGTTCATTAGCCCCAGCGTCGAAACCCGCCAGCAATCCCAGCCGGAAATAAATTTGCGCGATCCGATCAACACATTCACCGGCGAAGCCGATGCACTGATGTCACCGAACATCGCGCCGGTGGCAAACTGACTGTCTTCTACCTGAACATGAGGGCATTGCTCCAAAGACTTCATCAGACCTGCGGCATCGCCCACGTTAATCAGGCCAAAAGGTTTGGTCGCATCGCCGGTATGCAAGCGTATCTCGGCAGTTTCGCCACTCACCCGCGTCAATCGCAATATGCCCGCTGTACCGAATAGCCGCGATAGCACATCTTGGTGCAGATGCGTTGCCGTCTCGCCTGTATGGCGTTTATCTTGCAGATAGCCAAAAGTGGACGCAAACAGATTGTTGCCACTCGCATCTGTCAGTGCGCCATCCAGTACAGCCTGAATATCACGCTCGCTTTGTTGCCAGTCATGCAAGAAATCTGCGAGGAAGCGCACAATATTTACGACATCGGTGCTGGTCTCTTTATCTTGCTGCGTGCCGCCCATCGCTTTAGTGACGCTTGCGCCGACGAACACCCACAGCGGTTTTTCCAGATTGAACTCAGCTAGTGGCACACGTTGCTCATCAAACACTCGTAACTGTTGATAGTAAGAAAGCAAGCTGGCCGTCAGATAAAGCCGTACCGTGCGATCCCCGGCAACCCCATCCCTCGCCAGATTGAACACC